>NZ_QAJD01000030.1:63091-90822 GCF_003061465.1 Aeromonas sp. HMWF017 | reverse complement strand
TTTTTTTGGTTGTAGCCTGTGTGGCAATAATTTTATTTACAACCCTGTTCCTTGCTCTAGGAAACATGCACTCCGGATTGGATATTAGGGGTTGAATAAGTTGATAATTTTTATCACGCAGCTCTCCTGCCTTTGTCCCTTCATCAGGCTGTGCATAGTAAAGCTTGGCATAGGGGTCTTCGATCCGCAGCAACACTTCGTTATCGATAGCGTCTAGCAATACCTGTCGCGCGATCACGGAAGGAAACGCAGCCTCGTCATCCAGAGAAATCCAGACTATTTCATCCAGCTGTTCAGCAAGAATGCGGTAGGTAATCCCTTCAACGCTGATAACTTCATTGATTCGAAACACGTAACGCCCCCGACATCGCCTCAATATTCTCCAACTGCAAATCCCCGGCTTTCAACTTGGTCACTGGCGTCAAGATGTCGAACAGAAACCAGCGCTGAGCCAGCAGCTGTCTAATCTCCAACAATGATTGCCCCATGGGTTGCTGGTAGGCCGTATCCAGCTGTTTGGCCATCTCAATTACGCTTCTCTCTGGATCATTCTGAAAGTGATGCTGATAGAACGCCGCTCGCTCCACCAGGACATCAATTTCTATCTCATCCCGTTGTGCCGGATAGAGCCAACTGATGTTTTTCGTAACCACGCTGGGAATGTCCTTCTCCGTGATTAGCCACCAAGGAATTCCTTTTTGTAACCAATAGCGTCGTTCCAGCTCCAATTTCTCAATGGTTCTGGTATCACTCAGTGCTTCAGCATACTTGGCTTGCAATGCGAATTTGGGTTGACTGGTGTCTGTGGTGTTGACGAGAAAATCTGAACTCATCACTTGGAGAACGCCGCGAACGGATGGGTGATCTATCCCGGACTCCAAAGCCAGTCCCTTGGTATCTTCCAACCGAAGAGGAAATTGCTCACGAATATCTACCGTTGAACGACTCCACTCCAAAAGCAAGAATACGGCCAACTCCAGATCTGACAGCAAATGGTGGGTTCGTTGCGATTTATGGCCAAAGACACGATGTGAACGACCTTGAGAGGATAGGTCTCTAACGGTTAACCATGGTTTGTAATCAGAACCATGGCCACTACCTCTCCCTTCACGTAGCCACTTCTGATTCTGCAACACGGTATTGACGTACTTTTTCCCAGCCATGAAAAAACCGCCCAGCCATTGCTCATAAATTAAGCTTAGCTAGGGCGGCTTTGGTATTCAACTTTATTACTTAGTATCCAACTATATTACCTGGCATCCAACTTTATTACTCGAATACAAGAAAGTGACTTATCAAAAGTGACTTACTCAACGGTCACCGATTTTGCCAAGTTTCGCGGCTGGTCGACGTCGGTGCCCTTGATCAGGGCAACGTGGTAGGAGAGCAGCTGCAGCGGCACGGTATAGACGATGGGGGCGATCACCTCTTCCACGTGGTTGAGGTTCATGACCCGCATGGTCTCGTCGCTCTTGAAGCCGGTATCGGCATCGGCGAACACGTAGAGGATACCGCCACGGGCGCGCACCTCTTCCACGTTGGACTTGAGCTTCTCCAGCAGATCGTTGTTCGGCGCCACCACAATGATGGGCATCTCGGCATCGATCAGCGCCAGCGGGCCGTGCTTCAGTTCGCCAGCGGCATAGGCTTCGGCGTGGATGTAGGAGATCTCTTTGAGCTTGAGTGCCCCTTCCATGGCGATGGGGTACTGGCTGCCACGGCCGAGGAACAGGCTGTGCTGCTTGTCGGCAAACTCTTCGGCCAGGGTTTCGATATCCTTGGCCAGCGCCAGGCTCTCTTTAATACGCAGCGGCAGGGCTTGCAGCGCCTTGACCAGTTCGGCCTCGGCGGCGGCGCTCAGGTGACCACGGCAGTGACCGACCGAGGCCACCAGCATCAGCAGGCCAGCCAGCTGGGTGGTGAATGCCTTGGTGGAGGCCACACCAATTTCTGCCCCCGCGCGGGTCATAAAGGCCAGATCCGATTCACGCACCAGCGAGGAGCCCGGCACGTTGCAGATAGCCAGCGAGCTCATGTAGCCGGATTCCTTGGCCAGACGCAGCGCCGCCAGGGTATCGGCGGTCTCGCCGCTCTGGGAGAGGGTCACCAGCAGGCTGTTGGGGCGCACTACCGATTTGCGATAGCGGAACTCGGAGGCGATCTCCACATCGCAGGAGACGCCAGCGATCTCTTCGAACCAGTAGCGAGCCACCATGCCGGAGTGATAGGAGGTGCCGCAGGCGACGATCTGCACGTGCTCGACCTTGTCAAAGATGGCGCGAGCGCCGTTGCCGAACGATTCGACCACCACGTGATCGCTGCCCAGACGCCCTTCCAGGGTGTTGGTGATCGCTTTGGGCTGCTCGTGGATCTCTTTGAGCATGTAGTGACGGTATTCGCCCTTGTCACCGGCATCGTGGGAGAGTTCGGACTCCTGCTCTTCGCGCACCACGGCGTTGCCGTTGGTATCGAAGATATGCACGTCACGGCGGGTCACTTCGGCCACATCACCCTCTTCCAGGAAGATGAAACGACGGGTCACCGGCAGCAGCGCCATCTGGTCGGAGGCGATAAAGTTCTCGCCGATACCGCGGCCGATCACCAGCGGTGAACCGGAGCGGGCCACCACCACGCGGCTGTCGTCGCGGCCGTCCATCACCACGGTACCGTAGGCACCGCGCAGCTGCTTCACCGCAGTCTGCATGGCGGCCAGCAGGCTACCGGCGCTCTTCAGCTCGTGATGGACCAAATGGGCAATCACCTCGGTATCGGTGTCGGAGCTGAACACATAACCCAGCGCCTTCAACTCTTCCCGCAGCTCTTCGTGGTTCTCGATAATGCCGTTGTGCACCACCACGATATGCTCGGAGACGTGGGGGTGGGCATTGCGCTCGGAAGGCTCGCCGTGAGTGGCCCAGCGGGTATGGGCGATGCCGGTGCCGCCGTGGACGGACTGCTCGTCAAGCGCCTTGGCCAGCTCGGCCACCTTGCCCAGACGGCGAACCCGCTGCAACGGCTGGTTGGCGCTGAACACGGCCACACCGGCAGAGTCATAACCGCGGTACTCCAGACGGCGCAGGCCCTCTACCAGAATTTCAGCCACATCACGTTGGGCAACAGCCCCGACGATGCCACACATACACTTCTCCTTGAGATGCAAATCGTAAAGTCAGTTGGATGGTTCAGAGCTCGATGTCAGCAAGTGACCGGGGTGCAGATAAGCGTCACCCCCTGGGCTTGAATCTGTTCTCTGGCCTCGCTGGCCAGCCCCTCGTCGGTCACCAGGGTATGGATGCTCGACCAGGGAAGTTCGAGATTGGGGATCTTGCGGCCGATCTTTTCCGATTCGACCATCACAATGACCTCCCGCGATACCTCGGCCATGACCCGCGACAGGCCAACCAGCTCGTTGAAGGTGGTGGTGCCACGTTCCGGGTCGATACCGTCGGCACCGATAAAGAGCTGGTCGAAGTCGTAGGAGCGCAGCACCTGTTCCGCCACCTGCCCCTGGAAGGATTCGGAGTGAGGGTCCCAAGTGCCACCGGTCATTAACAGGGTAGGCTCATTTTCCAGCTCGCGCAGGGCTCCGGCCACATTGAGGGAGTTGGTCATCACGATGAGGCCGCGCTTGTTGCCCAGCATGGGGATCATGGCGCTGGTGGTGCTGCCGCTGTCGATGATGACGCGGTTGTGATCACGCAGCCGCTCGGCCGCCGCACGGGCAATGGCTAACTTTCGGTTCGAAACTTGTTCAGGGTTGACCTCGACCACCATCTCGCTCGGCAAAGGGACAGCACCACCGTAACGGCGCAGCAGCAGACCGCCGGTCTCCAGTACCGCCAGATCTTTACGGATGGTCACTTCGGAGGTAGAAAAGTGTTTGGCGAGGGCGTCGACGCTCACTTCACCCTGCTCTTGTACCAGGGTCACTATGGTGTGTCGGCGTTGTTGAGTATTACGTTTGGTCATTTTTAAGTTTCGATTCGAAAGAACATCGAAATATTAGCCCCTTTTTCGGAAAAATAAAACAGCAAATAGGATCCGATTTGGTTCGATGCCAGAATGGGGTGCCAATTTGCGACGAGGATGCCATGCAAAAGAGAGTCATCTGGCTGGTGGAGGATGAGGCCAGCATCGCCGACACCCTGATTTATGCCCTGCAGACCGACGGGTTCGAGGTGGAGTGGTTCATGTTGGGCCAACAGTTGCTGACACGACTGGAACAGACGCGACCAGACTTCCTGATCCTCGATGTGGGGCTGCCCGACATCAGCGGTTTCGAACTCTGCAAGCAGGTGAGGGCGCTGACCGATATTCCCCTGATGTTCCTCACCGCCCGCAGCGAGGAGATAGACCGGCTGATCGGGCTGGAGATCGGGGCCGACGACTATGTGGCCAAACCCTTCTCGCCACGGGAAGTGTGCGCCCGGGTGCGGGTCATCCTGCGCCGCAGCCAACCTGTCGCCCCCCAACCCAGCGCCCTGCTGGTGCTGGATGAGGAGCGGGCCCGCATTCACTTTCGCGGCCAACCGCTGGCCCTCACCCGCTACGAATATCTGCTGCTCAAGACCCTGATGCAGGCGCCGGGGCGGGTCTACTCCCGCCAGCAGCTGATGGATCTGGTGTGGCAGGATGCAGAAGAGAGTCTGGATCGCACCGTCGATACCCATATCAAGACCATCCGCGCCAAGCTGCGCGAGCATGATCCCGAGGCCAACCTGATCCTCACCCACCGCGGGTTGGGCTACAGCCTGGAGCTGGCATGAGACTCGGGCTGCAACTGCTGTGCGGCCTGCTGCTGATCTTCGCGCTAGCCGCCTGGTTCGTGCTGGAGATCTTCGTCGAGGAGATAAAACCCGGGGTGCGCAGCGCCACTGAGGATACTCTGGTAGACATGACCCAGCTGCTGGCGCCGCTCGCCCTCGATGATCTGCAAGAGGGCAATATGATGAACGGGCGGCTAGCCAGCGCCTTCGCCCGCCTCAACCAGAATCCCATCAATGCGATGATCGACGGCCACCTCAAGCAGCAGGCGGAGTACCGCATCTATGTCACTGACCGGCAGGGTATGGTGATTTACGACTCCGACGGCACGGATCTGGGCAAGGACTATTCGCGCTGGAACGATGTCTACCGTACCCTGCGCGGCCAGTATGGTGCCCGCAGCACCCGCACCGATCCCGACGATGCCGCCAGCTCGACCATGTATGTGGCGGCCCCGCTGCGGGAAGGAGCCGAGATCATCGGCTCCCTCACCGTCGCCAAACCGAACCGCACCCTGATGCCCGCCATCGAACGCGGGGAGCAGGAGCTGCTGCGAGCCGGCGGCCAGATGCTGCTCATCTCGCTGCTGATAGGCAGCCTGCTGGTGTGGTGGCTAAACCGCGCTATCGGCAAGCTGGTGCACTATGCCGACTCGGTCAGCAAGGGGGAGGCGGCACCGCTGCCACGGCTGCACACCGTCGAACTGGATCGGCTCGGCCGTTCGCTGGAGACCATGCGCCACCAGCTCGATGGCAAAAGCTACATCGAGGACTACGTCCACAGCCTGACCCACGAGCTGAAGAGCCCGCTGGCCGCCATTCGCGGGGCAGGGGAGATTTTGGCCGAAACGCCGCCCCCCGAGGTGGCCAAACGCTTTATCGGCAACATCAATCTGGAAACCGCCCGCATGCAGCAGCTGATCGAGCGAATGCTGCAACTGGCGCGACTGGAGTCGGGGCAGGGGTTGGATCGCCAGTCGGTGGAACCGGCAAAACTGGGCAAGCGCACCCTCGATGCTCGCCAGATCATTGCCCAGCGCCGCCAGGTCGAGTTGGTGGCCGAACTGGCCAGCGCGCCGAAACAGAAGTGGGACCCGCTGCTGGTGGAGCAGGCCATCGGCAACCTGCTGGATAACGCCATCGACTTCTCTCCCGCCAACGGGCAGGTCACCCTGAGCGGCAGCCAGCAGGAGGAGGGCTACTGTTTTCGGGTCACCGACAGCGGCCCCGGCATCCCCGACTACGCATTGCCGCGCATCTTCGAACGCTTCTACTCCCTGCCACGACCGGACAAGGGCAAGAGCAGCGGTCTGGGGCTCAGCTTCGCCCATGAGGTAGCCCACCAGCATGGCGGCCGTCTGACCCTGAGCAACCGGCCGGAAGGGGGCGCGCTGGCGGAACTCTGGCTGCCGTTCGCCTAGCCCCCCGCAACTTCACATTCCCCACACAAAGCGGCATTAGACTGCCGCTTTCTCTCATCCATTTGCTCAAGGAAATGCTATGTCCCGCCTGCTTCTCTCCAGCCTGCTGGCTACCGGTCTGCTCGCAGCCCTGCCTGCCTCCGCCGCCAGCGGCTGCTTTCTCTATGCTGACGGCAACGGCCAGACCCTCTCCAGCGAAGGGGACTGCTCCAGCCAGCTGCCGCCCGCGTCCACCTTCAAGATCCCGTTGGCGCTGATGGGTTACGACAGCGGTTTTCTGGTGGATGAAGAGCATCCGGCGCTGCCCTTCAAACCGGGTTACGACGACTGGCTGCCCGCCTGGCGCGAAACCACCACGCCGCGCCGCTGGGAAACCTACTCGGTGGTCTGGTTCTCCCAGCAGATCACCGAATGGCTGGGGATGGAACGCTTCCAGCAATACGTCGACCGCTTCGACTACGGCAACCGGGATCTATCCGGCAATCCGGGCAAGCATGACGGCCTGACCCAGGCCTGGCTAAGCTCCAGCCTTGCCATCAGCCCGGAGGAGCAGGCCCGCTTCCTCGGCAAGATGGTGAGCGGCAAGCTGCCGGTCTCGGCGCAGACCCTGCAGTACACCGCCAATATCCTCAAGGTGAGCGAGATCGACGGCTGGCAGATCCACGGCAAGACCGGCATGGGCTACCCGAAGAAGCTGGATGGCAGCCTCAACCGCGATCAGCAGATCGGCTGGTTCGTCGGCTGGGCCAGCAAACCGGGCAAGCAGCTGATCTTCGTCCATACCGTGGTGCAAAAGCCCGGCAAGCAGTTCGCCTCCCTTAAGGCGAAAGAAGAGGTGCTGGCCGCCCTGCCCGGGAAACTGAAGACCCTGTAACTCCTCCAGAAACCGGCGCAATGCCGGTTTTTTTATCCCCCTTCACCACCACTTCACACAAGCCCATCACCACTTCACGTCGAGCAGACAGACTCGCTCCATCCAACAAGGAGACGTGTCATGGTCAAACAGATATTCACCCACAAGATCTTTCTGCTGCTGTTGCTCAGCTTGCTGTTGATGGTACCGGTGCAATCCATCATGGAGCTGAACCGGGAGCGTCAGGCTTACCGCAGTCAGGCCATTCACAGCATCATGGCCAGCAGCAGCGGCCCGCAGCGACTGATGGGACCCATCCTGGTGCAGCCTTATACCCGCTCGATGACGGTCGAACAGGAGGGCAAGCGCTTCGTCCGTCAAGAGCAGGTCTACCGCTACCTGCTGCCGGAGCAGCTGGATATCAAGGCCAACATGGAGGTCACCCCGCGCAAGCTGGGCATCTATCAGGCGCAGGTCTATCAGACCCGGCTCACCCTCTCCGGCCGCTTGCCTACCCGACAGAATCTGCTGGATAACGCGACCCCACCGCTTGATGAAGCGGCCGAGCTGGTGGCGGGCAAACCCTACCTGAGTCTGGTGCTCTCCGATGCCCGCGGTATCAACAGCGTCCCCGAACTGCAACTCGGCACCCAGCGGATCCCGTTTGCCCCCGGCGCCCGCCTCGGTGACGCGCTGGCGGGTATCCATGCCCCGCTCGACAGCCTGCCGCAGCAGGATGGCACCTTTCATCTGGAGCTGAATCTGCAGGGGATGAATGCCCTCGACATAGTGCCGCTGGGCAAGGAGAGCACCCTGCTGCTGGCGGGCAACTGGCCCCATCCCAACTTTATCGGCGACTTTCTGCCGGGCAGTCGCACCCTGAGCCCGCAAGGGTTTGAGGCCAACTGGCAAACCAGCTGGTTTGCCAGCGACATGGAGACCCGCTTCAACCGGATGATGAACGGGGGCGATAGCAATCTCTCCAGCTTCAGCGTCAGTCTGGTGCAGCCGGTGGATCACTATCAGCTCAACGAGCGGGCGGCCAAATATGCCCTGCTGTTTATCGGCCTCACCTTTATCAGCTTCTTCATGTTCGAGCTGCTCAAGGGGCTGCGGGTCCACCCGATCCAGTACGCGCTGGTGGGCATGGGGCTGGCCATCTTCTATCTGGTTCTGCTGGCGCTGACCGAACACCTCGGTTTTGGCTGGGCTTATCTGGTGGCCGCGCTGGCCAGCGTGCTGCTCAACGGCTTCTACCTCAGCCATGTGCTGGGCGGCCCGAAGCAGGGGCTCGGTTTCGCGGCACTGCTCGGGCTGGTCTATGCCATCCTCTACAGCCTGCTGCAGGCCGAAGAGATCGCCTTGCTGCTCGGTGCCCTGCTGCTGTTCGCCACCCTGGCGCTGATCATGCTGCTGACCCGCAAGCTCGACTGGTATCAGGTGATGGACTACAGCGCCCCCACCACCACATGGGCGGCCCCCCAGCCATCGAGCAGTGACCCCAGCCATCAGTGATAAGCCAAAAAAAACCGGCGCCATCAGGCGCCGGTTCTATTTTATTGATCGGGCATCACTTCTTCTTGACCGGGCGAGCCCAGTTTTTGATGTGACGCTGTGGCACCCGGGTGATCACCAGCTCATTCTCGGCCACATCCTTGGTGATGGTGGAACCCGCCCCCAGAGTCGCGCCCTTGCCGATACGCACCGGCGCCACCAGCTGGGTATCGGAACCAACAAACACATCATCCTCGATGATGGTCTGGAACTTGTTCACGCCGTCGTAGTTGCAGGTGATGGTACCGGCACCGATATTCACCTTGGCACCCACCTCGGCATCCCCCAGATAGGTGAGGTGACCACACTTGGAGCCAACCCCCAGACGGGCCTTCTTCATCTCGACGAAGTTGCCGACGTGGGCATCCTGCTCCAGCACCGCGCCCGGACGCAGACGGGCAAACGGGCCGACCGAGCACTGATCAGCCACCTGAGCCCCTTCAACGATGGAGTAGGGCTTCACTTCGGTGTGATCGCCAATGACGCAATCCTTCAGCACGGCACCGGCACCGATACGGACGTGGTTGCCGAGGGTTACCTTGCCTTCGATGATGACGTTGACGTCGATCACCACCTCTTCACCGCTCTCAAGGGTTCCGCGCAGATCGAAGCGGGCCGGGTCGATCAGGGTGACACCGGCGATCATCAGCTTCTCGGCCTGCATCTGCTGGTAGCTGCGCTCAAGGGCAGCCAGCTGCACCCGGTTGTTGGCCCCTTCCACCTCGGCGGCACGCTCCGGATGGACCGCCGCGATCGGGCAGCCATCGCCGTGCGCCATGGCGATCACGTCGGTGAGGTAGAATTCGCCCTGGGCATTCTTGTTGTCCAGACGCGACAGCCAGCTGCGCAGCTGACCGCCGTTGGCCACCAGCACGCCGGTGTTCACTTCGCGGATGGTGAGCTGCTCGGCGTTGGCATCTTTCTGCTCGACGATGCCGACCACCTGACCGTTTTCGCGGACGATGCGGCCATAGCCGGTGGGGTTGTCCAGCACCACGGTCAGCAGGGCCATGCCATCGCTTGCCTTGGCAGCCAGCAGTCGTTGCAGGGTCTCTGGCTGGATCAGCGGGGTATCGCCGTACAGCACCAGCACGTCGTCTTCATCCTTCCAGAACGGGATGGCCTGGGCGACGGCGTGACCGGTTCCCAGCTGCTGCGCCTGCAGCACCCAGTTCACGTCGGCCGCCACGATCCGCTCTTTCAGCAGCTCGGCACCGTGGCCATAAACCAGATGCAGCTGCTCGGCGCCGACCTGACGGGCGGTATCGATCACATGGGAAACCATGGGTTTGTTGGCTACCGGGTGCAGTACCTTGGGCAGAACGGAACGCATGCGGGTACCTTTACCCGCCGCCAGGATCACGACGTTGAGAGACATGACTTCGACCTTGAACTTGTGTGGAAATACTCGGCGGAGTCTATCGAACGAGTAAAAAAAAAGCGACCCGAAGGTCGCTTTTTACATCACCGTTATTAGCGGTAATTCTTTTTGACGATATCGATGACTCGCAGTTGAGCCATCGCCTTGGCCAGCTCGGTAGCGGCCTGGGCGTAGTCGATATCACCATGGGAGCTGTGGATCCGCTCTTCGGCTGCGCGCTTGGCTTCCTGGGCTTTCGCCTCATCCAAGTCGTCAGCACGAATCGCGGTGTCCGCCAGCACGGTCACGGATTCAGGTTGTACTTCCAGCATACCGCCGGAGATGTACAGCACCTCTTCAGTTCCATTCTGCTTCACCAAGCGGACCAGGCCCGGCTTGATGGCAGTCAGCAACGGAGCATGACCGTGGCGGAGACCCAACTCACCTTCGGAGCCTGATACCTGAGCGGATTGCACGCGACCGGAAAACAGTTTTCCTTCGGCGCTCACCACGTCCAGGTGAAAGGAGATCATCTCTGCCATGGGCCCTCCTGTCGAGGCTTACAGTTTCTTGGATTTCTCGACGACTTCGTCGATACCGCCAACCATGTAGAACGCCTGCTCGGGCAGATCGTCATACTCGCCTTTCAGGATGCCCTGGAAACCACGGATGGTCTCTTTCAGCGGCACGTATTTACCCGGAGAACCGGTAAACACTTCTGCTACGAAGAACGGCTGGGACAGGAAACGCTCGATCTTACGGGCACGGGCTACGGTCAGTTTGTCTTCTTCTGACAGTTCATCCATACCCAGGATGGCGATGATGTCCTTCAGCTCTTTGTAGCGCTGCAGTACGGTCTGAACGCCACGAGCTGTCTCGTAGTGCTCTTTGCCAACCACCAGCGGATCCAGCTGACGAGAGGTAGAGTCCAGCGGGTCAACGGCCGGGTAGATACCCAGTGCCGCGATTTGACGGGACAGTACGACGGTCGCATCCAGGTGGGCGAAGGTGGTCGCCGGAGACGGGTCAGTCAAGTCATCCGCAGGAACGTAAACGGCCTGTACGGAGGTGATAGAACCGGTCTTGGTGGAGGTGATACGTTCCTGCAGAACACCCATCTCCTCGGCCAGGGTCGGCTGGTAACCTACTGCGGAAGGCATACGGCCCAGCAGTGCGGATACTTCGGTACCGGCCAGGGTGTAACGGTAGATGTTGTCCACGAAGAACAGCACGTCACGACCTTCGTCACGAAACTTCTCGGCCATGGTCAGGCCGGTCAGCGCAACGCGCAGACGGTTTCCGGGCGGCTCGTTCATCTGACCGTAAACCAGAGATACTTTGTCCAGTACGTTGGACTCCATCATCTCGTGGTAGAAGTCGTTACCCTCACGGGTACGCTCACCTACACCGGCGAACACAGAGTAACCACTGTGCTCGATCGCGATGTTACGGATCAGCTCCATCATGTTTACGGTTTTGCCTACACCGGCACCACCGAACAGACCCACTTTACCACCCTTGGCGAACGGGCATACCAGGTCGATAACCTTGATGCCGGTCTCCAGCAGATCGTTGCTGTTGGACTGGTCTTCGTAGCTGGGGGCCGCGCGGTGGATAGACCAACGCTCTTCTTCACCGATCGGACCTTTTTCGTCGATTGGCTCGCCCAGTACGTTCATGATCCGACCCAGGGTCGATACACCGACCGGCACCTGAATGGATTTACCGCTATTCATTACTTCCAACCCACGACGCAGACCGTCGGAGGAGCCCATGGTGATGCAACGAACGACGCCGCCACCGATCTGCTGCTGAACTTCCAGCACCAGACCCTGGCCTTGACCTTCGCTAACGACCTTCAGTGCATCGTACACCTGGGGCACGGCATCCTGCGGGAACTCGATGTCCACCACAGCGCCGATGATTTGGACGATGAAACCGTTACTCATGTCAAATCCTCTAAACCTTTGATAACCCTTGCCTTACACCGCAGCAGCACCGGATACGATCTCTGTCAGCTCCTGGGTAATACTGGCCTGACGGGCCTTGTTGTATACCAGTTGCAGATCGTTAATCAGGTTACCGGCGTTGTCAGTCGCGGCTTGCATGGCAACCATTCGGGCTGCCTGTTCACTTGCCAAGTTTTCCACTACACCCTGGTAAACCTGAGATTCGACGTAGCGAACCAGCAGGGTATCCAGCAGCTTCTTGGGATCCGGCTCATAGAGGTAATCCCAGTGGTGTTTCTTGGCGAGCTTGCTGTCTTCAGTTACGGGCAAAGGCAGCAGTTGATCGACCCGTGGTTGCTGCACCATGGTGTTGACGAACTTGTTGTACACCAGATACAGCTTGTCAATCTCACCGTTGTCGTAAGCCTTCAGCATGACCTTGACTGAACCAATCAGGTCATTGACGCTCGGACTATCGCCCAGTCCTGCGACATGAGCTTTAACCTTGGCGCCGTGCCGTTCAAAGAAGTTGGAGGCCTTGTTACCGATCAATGCCAGGTCAACCTTGGCACCTTTCGCGCTCCATTGCTTCATATCATTGAGGGCAGCCTTGAACAGGTTGATGTTCAAACCGCCACACAGGCCACGGTCGGTGGAGACGACGATGTAACCCACTCGCTTGACCTCACGTTCGATGAGGTAGGGGTGCTTGTATTCCAGGTTCCCCTGAGCGATATGGCCGATCACCTTGCGCATGGTTTCAGCGTACGGACGGCTGGCAGACATGCGTTCCTGCGCACGGCGCATTTTGCTTGCTGCCACCATTTCCATAGCGCCGGTGATCTTCTGAGTGTTTTTCACACTCCCGATCTTGTTACGTATCTCTTTTGCGCCGGCCATCTCTTACTCTCCATCAAGTGGCAGCTCACGCTGCCACACACGCTTACCAGGTCTGGGTTGCTTTGAAGCTATCCAGCAACGCAGTCAGCTTGCCAACGATCGCGTCGTTGTAGTCGGCTTTGGCATTGATTTCAGCCATCAGCTCGGCATGCTGGGTATTGGCGTAAGAGAGCAGAGCGGCTTCGAAGTCGACGATTTTGTTCAGCTCGACATCGGAGAGATAGCCTTTCTCGGCGGCGAACAGCACCAGAGACTGGTGAGCCACGCTCAGCGGAGAGTACTGCTTCTGCTTCATCAGCTCGGTCACTTTCACACCGTGATCCAGCTGCTTGCGAGTCGCCTCGTCCAGATCGGAAGAGAACTGGGCGAATGCAGCCAGTTCGCGATACTGGGCCAGCGCGGTACGGATACCACCGGACAGCTTCTTGACGATCTTGGTCTGAGCAGCACCACCAACACGGGATACGGAAATACCCGGGTCAACCGCCGGACGAATACCGGAGTTGAACAGCTGTGAAGTCAGGAAGATCTGACCATCGGTGATGGAGATCACGTTGGTCGGAACGAACGCAGATACGTCACCAGCCTGGGTTTCGATGATTGGCAGCGCGGTCAAAGAACCGGTTTTGCCTTTCACTTCACCCTTGGTGAACTTCTCTACGTACTCGGCGTTAACGCGAGCAGCACGCTCCAGCAGACGGGAGTGCAGATAGAAAACGTCACCCGGGTAAGCTTCACGTCCTGGCGGACGGCGCAGCAGCAGGGAGATCTGGCGATAAGCTACTGCCTGCTTGGACAGGTCATCATAGATGATCAGCGCGTCTTCACCGCGGTCACGGAAGTACTCACCCATGGAGCAACCGGCATACGGAGCCAGGTACTGCAGGGCAGCCGCTTCGGAGGCAGAGGCAACAACCACGATGGTGTTGGCCAGGGCGCCGTGCTCTTCCAGCTTGCGCACCACGTTGGCGATGGTGGAGGCCTTCTGGCCAATCGCAACGTAGACACACTTAATGCCGGAATCTTTCTGGTTGATGATGGTGTCGATCGCGATGGCGGTCTTACCAACCTGACGGTCACCGATGATCAGCTCACGCTGGCCACGACCGATAGGGATCATGGCATCGATGGCTTTCAGACCGGTCTGGACCGGCTGGTCAACAGACTTACGCTCGATAACGCCCGGTGCGATCACTTCGATCGGCGAGAAGCCGTCGTTGTCGATCGGACCTTTACCGTCGATCGGCTGACCCAGGGTGTTCAACACCCGGCCCAACAGACCACGACCTACCGGCACTTCCAGAATACGGCCAGTACCTTTTACTTTCATTCCTTCTGACAGACCGTCATAGGAACCCATAATCACCGCACCGACGGAGTCACGCTCCAGGTTCAATGCCAGAGCGTAGCGGTTACCCGGCAGCTCGATCATCTCACCCTGCATGGCATCAGCCAGGCCGTGAATACGAATGATACCGTCGCTCACAGAGACGATAGTACCTTCGTTACGCGCTTCGCTCTTTACATCAAACTGCGCAATGCGCTGCTTGATCAGCTCGGCGATTTCAGTGGAATTCAGTTGCATGCTCTAATACCCCAATCAAGATTGCAGCGCGTCAGCCATGCGATCCAGCTTACCGCGGACTGTGCCGTCGATTACCAGATCACCGGCCTTGATGAGCACCCCGGCCATCAAGGACGCATCGATGCTGCAATTCAGCTTCACTTTGCGCGCGAGACGTTGTTCCAGAGAAGCCTGAATATTGGCTTTCTGCTGGTCGGTCAGTTCGATCGCCGAAATCACGTCAGCCTGAACCTCTTTATCCAGTTCAGCTTTGAACGCTACAAATTCAGCAACGACCGCCGGCAGCACACCCAAGCGACCATTCTCGGCCATCACCCGGATCAGGTTCTGGCCATGCACGTCGAGTTGCTCACCGCAGACACCGACAAACAGCGTTGCCAGCTCTTCGGCGGCCACAGAGCCGTTTACCAGGTTGTGCATGGTCTCGTTTTCCACTACTTGCGCAGCGAAACCGAGCATACCCAGCCACTGGTCAACCGCCTTGTGCTCAACGGCAAACTCGAAAGCAGCCTTGGCGTAGGGGCGAGCGATTGTAGTCAGTTCAGACATAGCCCCGTTCCCGTTACAGTTCTGCTACCAGTTTGTCGACGATGTCGCTGTTGGCAGCCTGGTCGATTTGACGCGCCAGGATCTTCTCTGCACCAGCAATGGCAAGAGCAGCAACCTGCTTACGCAGTTCTTCTTTGGCACGATGACGTTCAGCTTCGATCTCGGCACGGCCCTGAGCCAGGATTTTTTCCCGCTCGGATTGGGCACCAGCGGCAGCTTCATCAATGATCTGGGCTTTACGTTTGTTAGCCTGCTCAATGATTTCAGCAGCCTGCAGCTTGGCTTCTTTCAGCTGATCGGTGGCGTTGGCCTTGGCCAAATCCAGATCTTTCTTGGCACGTTCGGCAGAAGAGAGACCGTCAGCAATAGCTTTCTGACGGGCTTCGATGGCAGCAATCAGCGGCGGCCATACGTACTTCATGCAAAACACTACGAAGAAGAAAAAAGCAATTGCTTGGCCGAGGAGGGTGGCATTGATATTCACAGCCGATGTCCTCTTAAGTTAGTTAATGGGTTATGCCTAGAGAGTCGTAACGACTTAGCCAGCAACCGCAAACATCACGTACAGACCCAGACCAACGGCGATCATCGGGATCGCATCCACCAGACCCATTACGATGAAGAACTGGGTACGCAGAACAGGGATCAGATCCGGTTGACGAGCAGCACCTTCCAGGAACTTGCCACCCAGGATACCGATACCGATGGAAGCGCCGATAGCAGCCAGACCCATCATCATTGCAGCAGCGATGTACAGCAGGTCCATGTTCAAGTTTTCCATGAGGATCTCCAGTTATTTAGATGTAATTGATTGTATAAAAAGGATTATTTGAGTTGCATCAACCATGGTCTTCCTGCGCCATCGACAGATAGACGATGGTCAGAACCATGAAAATGAATGCCTGCAAAGTGATGATCAGGATGTGGAAAATTGCCCAAGGCACGGACAGGATCCACTGTGACCACCAGGGTAACAAACCAGCAATCAGGATAAAGATCAGTTCGCCAGCATACATGTTGCCGAACAGTCGAAGACCCAGAGAAACAGGTTTGGAAATCAGCGTAACAGTTTCCAGGATGAGGTTAACCGGGATGGCCGCCGGGTGGTTGAAAGGCTGAAGCGTCAGCTCCTTCACAAACCCGCCGATACCCTTGACCTTGATGCTGTAATACAGGATCAAGAAGAACACGCCCAAAGCCATGGACATGGTGATGTTAACGTCAGCAGAGGGAACCACACGCAGATAGGGAATACCCATCAATTGTGCAGCGTGAGGGATAAAGTCAACGGGGATCAGATCCATGAAGTTCATCAGGAAGATCCACACAAACACCGTCAGCCCCAAAGGTGCGATGACCTTGTTGCGACCGTGAAAGATGTCTTTGACGTTACCATTCACAAACTCGACCAGCATCTCCACAAAGCACTGCAGCTTACCCGGCACCCCGCTGGTAGCATTAACGGCTACTTTGCGGAACAGCAGGATAAACAGGGCGCCTAGCACGACGGAAAATACCATTGAGTCGATATTGACCGTCCAGAACCCGGACCCGACTTGAAGGTGGGTCAGGTGGTGGGAGATATATCCCTGAGGAGTCAGGACTTCTCCGGTTGCAGACATGAGTTTTCCTAATAGTGGTTGTTAAGCGTGAATGAAACCATCCACTGTACAACGAGGGCGAGGATATAAGTGGCGAAAAACGAGACGGTAACGACCTCGACTCCCGCACCAAACATCAGGGCGAATAGACCTGTTGTAGAAATGAGCTTAATCCCTGCCCCACCATAAAAGTCCCGCAAAACCAAGTCCACACTCTCGGTTGTCACCTTGCGGCGCAGCACCCAGACAGTAAACAAGGCTTGAGGAACCCAGTACATCCCCCCTCCGTAGAGGGCGGAATAACCGGCGCTGGCACCAGTCAGGTAAAACCAGACGGCACTCATCGCCAGGATCAGGATGAGCTGACAAACGAGCATAACCAAGGCCAGTGTCAAACCTTCCAAGGCTATTTTCTGCTTCACCAACCTACCCCTGAACATTACAGAACTGTAAAAAATCGGGATCCGAAGACCCCATGTTAACAGCTCTTAAAGCCGGTCAAATTATACCCTTGAGGGCAGCTATTGCAATATGACAAAAATCCTTAATTTTTGCGGCTTTCCGCGGCAAATCAGGGTTATGGCCATATCAAAAGGAATGGATGTTTTATTACTACAAAAAGCGTAAAAATCACGATTCCGACACGCCAAAATAGCCCAATATACGGTCCAAATCGGACAAATTCTCGTAACTTATTACTAACTTCCCGCTATCCCGCTTGCCAGGCTGAAGTTGCACCTGATTGCCAATTTTTTCTGCCAGTTGGCGCTCCAGGTAGCCGATCTGCGGATCACGGGCCGGTTCGCCCTTGGCTTTTGCCGGTTCGAGCGCTTTTTGCACCAGCTTCTCGGTATCGCGTACGGTCAGCCCCTTCTGGGCAACCAGCTTGGCCAGTTCAGACTGGGCCTGGCCGCTCAGTGCCAGCAGGGCACGGGCATGGCCCATATCGAGGTCACCATGCTCGACGAAACGCTTCACGTCATCGTTGAGCTGGTTGAGACGCAGCAGGTTGGTCACCGTGGTGCGGGACTTGCCCACCGCCTCGGCCACCTGCTGGTGGGTGAGTTCAAATTCGGTCAGCAGTCTTTGTAAAGCGACCGCCTCTTCGATGGCATTGAGGTCTTCCCGCTGAATATTCTCAATCAGCGCGATGGCGACGGCAGCCTCGTCGGGTACATCCTTGACGATGCAGGGCACCACCTCAAGCCGCGCCAGCTGGGACGCGCGCCAGCGCCGTTCACCGGCGATGATTTCGAAGGATTGTTCGCCGAGAGGGCGTACCACGATGGGCTGGATCACCCCCTGGGCGCGGATGGAGTTGGCAAGCTCTTCCAGTGCATCCTGGGACATATCCTTGCGGGGCTGGTACTTGCCGGACTGCAACCACTCCACCGGCAGCTTGCGCAGCTCGCCCTGATTGGTGGGGGCCATGGCCTCTTCAGTACGTTGATCGCTCATCACCTGTTTCTGGCGGGCAGCCGTGCTGGTACTGAGCAGGGCATCCAGCCCCTTGCCCAGTCCACGTTTTTTCGGAGTCATATGCTCTCTCGGTCTGCGATGGTCGCCTGACGTTCCTGCTCCTGGCGGCGCAGGATCTCGCCAGCCAGTGCCAGGTAGGCCTTGGCGCCCACCGATGATTTGTCATAGTGCATGGCCGGGGCACCGAAACTCGGGGCCTCCGCCAGTCTAACGTTGCGGGGAATGATGGTGCGGTAGACTTTGTCGCCAAAGTGCTGTTTTAGCTGATCGGACACATCATTGGCCAGCCGGTTGCGGTGATCGAACATGGTGCGCAGCACCCCTTCGATCTTGAGCTCCGGATTGACCACAGCGGCCAGCTTGCTGATGGTGTCGACTAGGGCGGTGAGCCCCTCCAGCGCGTAATATTCGCACTGCATGGGCACCAGCACGGAGTCGGCGGCGGCCATGGCGTTCACGGTCAGCATGTTGAGAGAGGGCGGGCAGTCGATGAAGACATAGTCGTATTTGTCCCGCACCGAGGCCAGCGCATTGCGCAGGCGGATTTCGCGGGCGAAAAATTCCATCAGACGGATTTCGGCCGCGGTCACGTCGGCATTGGCGGCGATCAGGTGATAACCCCCGGTAGTTTCGGGGATGATCACTTCGCTGATGGGGGCATCCTCGATCAGCAACTCATAGGCGGTGCGCTCGACGTCATACTTGTCGACACCGCTGCCCATGGTGGCATTGCCCTGCGGATCCAGATCGATCACCAGCACCTTGCGCCGGGTGGCAGCCATGGAGGCGGCCAGATTCACACAGGTGGTGGTTTTACCCACTCCACCCTTCTGGTTGGCTATGGCGATGACTTTTCCCACACGATCCCCTAAATGAAACTGCGACCCTATTCGGGCTGGATATGTTTGAATTCCAGCAGATGACGTTCGCCTTCCAGCTCCGGCACCCGCAACTCATGACAGGCTACCAGACGGATATTGGCAGGCAACTGGGCCAGCTCCTGCTCAGGATATTGTCCCTTGAGTGCCAGGAAGCAACCCTGTTCTGACGGCAGGTGGTGACACCAGCTCAGCATGTCCTCCAGCGAGGCAAATGCCCGACTCAGTACACCATCAAATCCCACCTCAGGTTGATACTCTTCAACCCGGGATTTGACCGGCGTCACATTGGTCAGACCCAGCTCCTGGATCACCTGGCGGATGAAGTTGATCCGCTTGCCCAGACTGTCGAGCAGGACGAACTGCTTGTCCGGATTGATGATCGCCAGCGGCAATCCCGGCAGGCCGGGACCAGTCCCCACGTCGATGAAGCGCTCACCGTGCAAGTGGGGGCTTACCACCAGGCTATCGAGGATATGCTTGACCAGCATGGCGTCCGGATCTCGCACCGAGGTGAGATTGTAAGCCTTGTTCCACTTGTGCAGCAACTCGACCAACTGCACCAGTTGGCTCTTTTGGGTATCGGTTATAACAATTTCGGCCTGCTTGAGCAGGCCGTTCAATCTTTCCAGCATGGGATTCCTCAGGCAGTTTTACGCAGCAGGCCGTGTTTTTTCAGGTGAACCAGCAGGATGGAGATGGCCGCCGGGGTGATGCCGGAGATGCGGGAAGCCTGACCAATGGTCTGCGGCTTGGCATCGTTCAGCTTGGCTTTCACCTCGTTGGAGAGGCCGTTCACCTCGCGATAGTCCAGATCCAGCGGCAGCAAGGTGTTCTCGTTGCGCAGCTGCTTTTCCACTTCATCGTGCTGACGCTCGATGTAACCGGCGTACTTGATCTGGATCTCAACCTGTTCGGCCGCGGCGGGATCAGTCACGGAGGGGCCGACACCTTCGATGGCCATCAGCGCATCATAGGTCACCTCGGGGCGACGCAGCAGCTCTTCCAGACTCTGTTCGCGGGTCAGCGGGGTGTTGACCAGGGCGTTGACCGCTTCCAGTGACGGGTGTTGCGGGTGGATCCAGGTTGAACGCATGCGCTGACGCTCCAGCTCGACCTGTTCCATCTTGGCGTTGAATTTGCTCCAGCGCTCGTCATCCACCAGACCCAGCTCGCGACCGATGGCGGTCAGACGGATATCGGCGTTGTCTTCCCGCAGCAGCAGGCGGTATTCGGCGCGGCTGGTGAACATGCGGTAAGGCTCGCGAGTCCCCAGAGTGGAGAGATCGTCCATCATCACGCCCATGTAGGCCTGATCCCGACGCGGGTTCCAGGGATCCTTGTCCTGAGCACGCAGCGCGGCGTTCAGACCGGCCATCAGGCCTTGTGCCGCAGCCTCTTCGTAACCGGTCGTGCCGTTGATCTGGCCAGCGAAGAACAGGTTTGGAATGCACTTGCTCTCCATGTTGGCCTTGAGATCCCTCGGATCGAAGAAATCATATTCGATGGCATAGCCGGGGCGGGTGATGTGGGCGTTCTCGAAGCCCCGCACGGAACGGACGATCTGCACCTGCACGTCAAACGGCAGGCTGGTGGAGATCCCGTTCGGATAGAGTTCGTGGGTGGTCAGGCCTTCCGGCTCGACGAAGATCTGGTGCGCCGTCTTGTCGGCGAAACGAGTGATCTTGTCTTCGATCGACGGGCAGTAGCGCGGGCCGATCCCCTCGATCACCCCGGCGTACATGGGGCTGCGATCCAGGTTATTGCGGATCACCTCGTGGGTACGCTCGTTGGTGTGGGTGACGTAGCAGGGCACCTGACGGGGATGCTGGCTGGCATCGCCGATAAACGAGAAGACGGGGCGCGGATCGTCGCCGTGCTGGGCCTGCATCACAGAGAAATCGACGCTGCGAGCATCGATGCGCGGCGGGGTGCCGGTCTTGAGACGATCGATGCGCAGCGGCAGTTCACGGAGGCGCTGGGCCAGAGCGATCGAGGGAGGATCCCCGGCACGGCCGCCCTTGTAGTTTTCCATTCCGATGTGGATCAACCCGTTCAGGAAGGTACCGACCGTCAGCACCACTGTCTTGCCACTGATGCGGATCCCGCTCTGGGTGACCACACCGGCAACACGATCCCCGTCCATGATCAGATCGTCACAGGCCTGCTGGAAGATCTTCAGGTTCGGGTAGTTCTCCAGCATCTGGCGAACGACAGCCTTGTAGAGCAGGCGATCCGCCTGGGCACGAGTGGCTCGCACTGCCGGGCCCTTGGAGGAGTTGAGGGTGCGGAACTGGATCCCGCCAAGATCAATGGCACGCGCCATGATCCCGCCGAGTGCGTCAACTTCCCTGACCAGGTGTCCCTTGCCGATCCCGCCGATCGCCGGATTACAGGACATGTGTCCCAGCGTATCGATATTGTGGGTCAGCAACAGGGTGTTCATGCCCATACGGGCTGCCGCTGTGGCTGCTTCGGTTCCGGCATGACCGCCACCGACGACGATCACATCAAATTGTTCATGGTATTGCATTGGGATCACCTTGATCTGCACGCCTGAAGATCTTTATTTGCCTGGGCTAAAGGGCGGAACATTCTATCTGTTTCGCGTCCTGAGGGGAACGTCTACTTAACGTTCAGTATGAAGGGAGGATCCACTAATTAGATCTTAAGGATCTTTAGATCGATCTTTTACTGGATCTCTTATTAGGATCCGCCCTTTCTGTTGATAAGCACTTTTTGATCATAAAGATCATTAATTTAAGGACGATCCTAGCTTGTGGAAAAGCTTGGATCCTGGCCCGGTGAACGAGGGGATAACCAGGACTTTTATACACAGAGGTCTGTCGGTCTGGATCTAATACATGGATAACTATAGGTTTTGCAGAGCTTTACACCGTAGTTATGCACATTACCCCTGGGCGTTGTGGGTAACCTTGTAGAACAACTCCCCCGGATCAATCTGTTAATAACATGGTGGATAGTCGATCTGGGGATAAGTGGGGAGATCAAGCTTTTTTTCAGGATCTCCCGCACGCTGATCAGGCGATCATCGTAATCCAGTCGCGGATCCACACTTCTGCGGCATCTTCGGGGATCTCGTGTTGGGTCACATCGATGTCGAGCCGCTCGCCGATCCGGCTGGCACCGCACTCGGCCAGCAGCCGATCCAGCGTCTTGCCACCCTGGCAAAAGGTGTCATAACTGCTGTCGCCAAGGGCGATCACGCCATATTTCAATGAATTAAGATCCGGATGCTGCTCGGCAAGATCCTTGGCGAAGGGTTGCAGGTTGTCGGGCACATCCCCGGCACCATGGGTGGAAGTGACCACCAGCAGGATGGATCCCGCATCATCCAGCACCTCTGCCAGCTTGGCCGGGTTGTGGATCCGGGTCTGGTGGCCAGCCTGTTCCAGCAGGTTGGCGACGTGGTCTGCGACATATTCGGCGGCGCCCAGCATGGAGCCGACGACGAGATTGATTTTGGCCATGGAATGGATCCTGATTTCAGACAAAGAAACGGAAAGCCGGATTCTACCGCCAAAGGGTGTGGATAAATATGGATAAAGCTTGGGGATAATGGATCCAGTCAGATAATGCCACCGGATCCATCCTGCCGATCTTTTTTCTGCTTCTTTATATTCCTCTCCATTTTCTTCTCCGCTAATAGCTCTCCTGATGGCTCCCATCTCCCGCGAAATCCTGCCAACGATGCAGCTAGATAACAATGTAGATGCAAATGATTAGCAATTATTGAATCGATTCGATCACGGCTCCTGTAGTAGGATTGCGCTGCTTTATTCGCCCATGGAACAGGGTGATGTCGTGACAAACGACCACAAATAACAATTAAAACAACATAACTCATTGATAAACGAGACTTTAATATGATTGCGCAAAAATACACTACAGGACCCGGCAAGAAGGGCGCCTTCGGCGTGCTTTCGCTCTCCGGTTTGCTCGTCTCCCTGCCGCTGATGGCCGAACAAACCACAGCTGAACTGCCCAAAGCCAGCGAAACCATGGTGGTGACCGGTACGGCCATGAAGGTGGAAGTGCCGATGGCCGAGACCCCTCGCGCCGTCTCCGTGGTTAATCGCGAAGAACTGGATCAGCACGCCGTGTTGCAGCTGGATGAAGCGATTCGCTACCGTTCAGGCGTATTGACTGGCCTCTATGGCTCAGACAACAACACCGACTGGTTCAAGGTGCGTGGCTTCGATGCCGCCTCTTATCTGGATGGCAACCGCTTGTTTGGCACCGGCTACTACGTCTGGACGCCGGAACCGTTCGGTCTGGATAGTGTGGAAGTGCTGAAGGGGCCAGCCTCGATCCTTTACGGTGAGGCGCCTCCGGGCGGGGTGATCAATGCCATCAGCAAGCGACCGACCGCCACGCCGCAAGGGCAGGTGGATCTGCAGCTTGGCAGCCGGGATCATCGTCAGGTCGGGGTGGACGTCTCTGACGCGCTCTCCGACAACAGCCGTTACCGCATGGTTGCTCTCTATAAAGAGCGTGATGGGGTGCTTACCGGTACTTACAACGATCGGGTTTATCTGGCGCCGAGCGTCACCTTCGATCTTTCGGATCGTACCAGCCTGACCCTGCTGGCCAGCTTCCTGCACGACGAAGGGGTCCCGACCAACGGCTTTTTCCCGGTCTATGGCACCCTGAATACGTCAGGTGGCCAGATTGATCCCTCCACCAACCTGAGCCAGCCGGATTACGATCGCAACCGCAATACCCAGATCTCCACCGGTTATGAGCTGGCCCACCAGCTCAACCAGACCTGGGAGTTCAAGCAGAACGTCCGCTTCAACTACAACGATCTGCTGCTGCGCCAGACCTATATCTTCCCGACCTATGAAGGCACAACCGCCAGTCGTGGTCTGGTTTACCGCGATGGCAATACCAAGAGTGCCACCATGGATAACCAGATGGTGGGTTACTGGAACACCGACAGCACGGAGCAGACCTTGCTGCTGGGGGTGGATCTGCAGCGTCACGTCAATGAAGGGGTCGAGGCCGACAACTACGGTATGGGCTCCATCAATACCATGAACCCGGATTACAGCGGCTTCCCCGGTTTTGACGAGTCGACCGCCACTCACCAGAAGAGCTCCAAGGGCCAGAGCGGCCTCTATGCCCAGCACCAGATCCGCTGGGACGATCGCTGGTTGTTGACTGGCGGTGGCCGTTTTGACTATGTGGAGACCCACAACACCAATACCAGCAAGGACAAGCGCCAGTACGATCACGAGCTCTCCCTCTCGGGCAGCCTGATGTATCTGGCTGACAACGGCCTCTCTCCCTACTTTGCCTATGCCGAGTCGTTCGAAGTACTGCCGGGGATCGATCCCAACACCCGAAACTCCTACAAGCCGCTCAAGGGCAAGCTCTACGAGACCGGCGTGAAGTATGCGCCTGCCTTCCTCGACGGTTACATCAATCTGGCGTTGTTCGATCTGGCCCAGACCAACTCGCTGGTCTCTACCGGTTCCGGCCAGCAGACCCAGGCGGGTGAAGTGACCTCTCAGGGGATTGAGCTGGAAGGGAGCGTGCAGGTGACCGATGCGCTGCGTCTGACCGCTGCTTATACCTACACAGATGCCAAAACCAACGACACCGGCAGTGGCGATCGCCGTGCCAGCCTGATCCCGCGCCACCAGGCCTCCTTCTGGGGTAACTACAAGGTGCAGCAAGGGGTGGCTTCAGGTCTGGAGCTGGGTACCGGTGTGCGTTATATCGGTTCCAGCGTGGGTATTGGCGCAGTGAATGCGGACTATACCCCCATCTACGGCTCTGCCGAGGTGCCGGCCCATACCGTCTGGGATGCGATGATCGGGTATGACTTTGCCAAGAACTGGCGCGCCCAGCTCAACGTCAACAACCTGCTGGGTGAAACCTACGTGGCCAGTTGTGACTACTACTGCTACTACGGCGAGCCGCGCAGCGTAGTGGGCAGCATCAACTACCGCTGGTAATCGAAGTCGGGCGGGAACCGGATTCCCGCCCTTCTTTTCACCCGCAGTTGTTCTGATCTCTCTGGAATACCGGTCCGTTATGGAACTCTTGTCTCTGGTTTATCGCCAATATCGTTGGCCTTTTATCGCCATCACCCTGCTCAGTCTGCTCAGTGCCGTCAGCGGGATTGGCGTCATTGCTTTTATCAATCAGTCTCTTATCGAATCTATAGGTGATCCGCTGCCGATCCTCGGTCAGCTGGTCGGCCTGATTGTGCTGCTGCTGGTGATCACTCTCGGATCTCAGCTGGCTCTGACCACTCTCGGTCACCATTTTGTCTACCGGTTGCGTGGCCGTCTGCTCAAGCAACTGCTGGATACCGATGTCGCCCGCATCCGCCAGATTGGTCAGGGGCCGCTGCTGGCCTCCCTCTCCAGCGATATCGGCCAGATCACCATCGCCTTCGTGCGCCTGCCTGAGCTGGTGCAGGGGCTGGTACTCACGCTGGGCTCTGCCCTCTATCTTGGCTGGCTCTCTCCGGCCTTGCTCGGGGTGACCGCGCTCTGGGTCACCGTCACCATGGTGGTGGGCTGGCTGCTGGTGAACCGTGTTTATCGCCATCTCTCCCACATGCGTCAGGCCGAAGATCGGCTCTATCAGAACTATCAGGCCATCATCGCGGGTAGCAAGGAGCTGGCACTCAACCGCGAGCGGGCTCACTTCGTTTACCACCAGCTCTATGAGCAAAATGCCCGTGACTACCGCCAGCAGATCATTCGCGCCGACACCTATCACCTGAGCGCGGTGAACTGGTCGAATATCATGATGCTGGGAGCGATCGGTCTGGTCTTCTTTCTGGCCAACGGCCTTGGCTGGGCCAACACCAATGTGGCTGCTACCTTTGCGCTGACCTTGCTGTTCTTGCGCACTCCGCTGTTGCAGGGGATTGGCGCCCTGCCGACCCTGCTTGCCGCTCAGGTGGCGTTCGACAAGATCGCTACCCTCAATCTGGCCGAGCCGGATGCGGACTTCCTGCTGCCGCCCGCCATCCGCCCCTGGCAGCGTATCGAGTTGGAGCAGGTGAGCTTTCACTATCAGGGGGAGGGCGGTTTTGCCGTCGGCCCCATCGATCTGGTCATCGAAAAGGGGGAGCAGATCTTCATCATCGGTGGCAATGGATCCGGCAAGTCGACGCTGGCCATGCTGTTGACCGGCCTCTATCAACCGGTATCGGGCCGGATCCTGCTGGATGGTGAGCCGATCACCGATCGCAACGGCTATCTGGCGCTCTTCTCCGCCATCTTCACCGACTATCACCTGTTCCAGCACCTGCTGGGGCCGGAACCCAAGGATGAGCTGGTGGCCGAGTGGCTGGATCGGCTGCAGATGGGCAGCAAGCTCACCATCGAGGATGGCTTTATCGCCGATATTGATCTCTCTCAAGGGCAGCGCAAGCGGGTCGCTCTGCTGCTGGCGCTGGCCGAACAGCGCGAGGTGATGCTGTTTGACGAGTGGGCCGCGGATCAGGATCCCCAGTTCCGCCGCATCTTCTATCAGGTGCTGCTGCCGCGCCTCAAGGAGATGGGCAAGACGGTGATTGCCATCAGCCACGACGATCACTACTTCCCGCTGGCCGATCGCCTGCTGGAGATGCGTCAGGGCCAGCTCACTGAACTGACCGGCGCGCGCCGTGCCGCAGTGAGCCGCGATGCGATCGCCCATCTGGATTGCGAGGTGCCGGCTTGACGCAGGCACCGATGAGACTGGCGGCAAGCCAGCACAGGAATTGCTTATGTTCGAGATGAAATCAGCCAGCTTCACGGTCAATGACCGCATGCTGCTGCACCCCACCGACCTGCGTTTCGAGCAGGGACAGGTTTATGGCCTCATCGGCCACAATGGTTCGGGCAAATCGACCCTGCTCAAGCTGCTGGCTCGCCAGCAACCCCTTAGCGACGGGGAGATCCTGTTCGATGGCAAGCCGTTGCCCGACTGGGGCAACCGGGAGTTTGCCCGTCAGGTGGCCTATCTGCCCCAGCATCTGCCGAGCGCCGAGAATCTGCTCGGGCGGGAGCTGGTGGAGATGGGCCGCTACCCCTGGCGCGGCCTGCTGGGCCGGATGGGGGCGGAGGATCACCGTCAGGTCGAGCGGGCCATCGCCCTTACCCATACCGAACGCTTTGCCGATCGACTGGTGGATACCCTCTCCGGCGGCGAGCGGGGGCGGGTCTGGCTGGCGATGCTGCTGGCCCAGGAGAGCCGCTTCATCCTGCTGGACGAGCCGCTGGCCGCGCTGGATGTGGCCCATCAGGTGGAGGTGCTCACGCTGGTCAAGCAGTTGAGTCGTCAGCTAAACCTTGGGGTCATCATAGTCATTCACGACATCAATATGGCCTCCCGCTTCTGCGATCGGCTGGTGGCGCTCCACTCCGGCCGCCTGCTTACCCACGGCGAACCTGAGGGGCTCATGACCAGTGAGACCCTGCACGCCATCTATGGCATTCCGATGGAGGTCATTCGCCACCCGGCTTATGCTCATCCCATCGCCATCGTCTGACCGGGGGCATCCTTGAACCTTTTATTGAAGATGGCCCCTTGTCTCGTCAGCCTGCTGCTGGCGCTCCCGTTGCAGGCTGTACAATCATCCGCAACAAACGAGGCCACCAGCGCGCTACCCCGTATCGCCACCGTCGACTGGACCATCGCCGAGATCCTGCTGGCACTCGGGGTGACGCCGCTGGCCGTTGGGGATGCAGGCCCCTATCAGGCATGGGTCGGCGAGCCACGGCTACCTGCCGGAGTGGTGGATATCGGCCTGCGCACCCAGCCCAACCGTGAGCTGCTGGCGGAGCTCAAACCCGATCGCATCCTCATC
>NZ_QAJD01000030.1:61951-63075 GCF_003061465.1 Aeromonas sp. HMWF017 | reverse complement strand
CCCTGACCCTCGCCTGTATGGTGGGCAAAACCGCCGAGGGCGAACGGCTGCTGGCCGGGCTGGATCGGGATCTCGCCAGCATGCAGGCCGGATTGCCTGCGGATCTGCCGCCCCTGCTGGTGGTGCAGTTTATCGATGAGCGCCATGTGCGGGTGTTTGGTCGCCACAGCCTGTTCGATGCGGTGATGACGCGGCTCGGGCTGCGTAATGGCTGGCAGGAGCAGACCAATGACTGGGGGTTCTCGGTGGTCAGCATCGAGCAGTTCATGACCTTGCCAACCGCGCGGCTGGTGGTGGTCGATCCCATCCCGGTAGGGGTGAGCGAACGGCTGCAGGAGCCTGGGCTGTGGCAGCATCTGCCGCTGGTACGCCAAGCCCCCGTGCTGCATCTGCCTGCGGTCTGGAGTTTTGGCGGCGTACTTGCCGCCCGCCGTTTCGCCGGTCTGCTCAGCGATGCATTGCTGCAAGATGCCCAGCGTATGGAGGTTAGCCGATGAAGCGACTGCTCACATCGCCGCTGCTGCGGCCGGTCTCGATCCTGCTGGGGTTGACCCTCTCGCTCGCGTATTGGGAGCTGGCTCGCCAGCTGCCCGGTGCGCTCTGGTGGCAGAGCCTCTTCGCCCCCAATCTGGATGATGTCAGCCAAGCGGTGGTGCATTTCAGCTGGCTACCCCGCCTGGTTGTCACCCTGCTGGCCGGGGCGGCGCTCGGGCTGGCAGGCACCCTGATGCAGCAGGTGCTGCGCAACCCGCTCGCGTCACCCACCACTCTTGGGGTGGCCTCCGGCGCCCAGCTGGCGCTGATGATGGTGACCCTGTTTGTCCCCTCCTGGTTGCTGCTGGGGCGGGAGTGGATCGCCATGGCCGGTGGCAGCCTCGCGATGGCACTGGTGTTTGCCCTGGCCTGGCGTCGTCAGCTCAATCCGGTGGTCATCGTCTTTGCCGGGCTGGTGATCAACCTCTATCTGGCGGCTATCAGCATGGGACTCTTGCTGTTCTTTCAGGAGGAGCTGAAAGGTTTGCTGGTGTGGGGCAGTGGCTCGCTAGTGCAGAACAGTTGGAGCGGGGTGAGTTACCTGTTACCCCGCCTGCTGGCAGCTGCTGCGTTGGCCGCAGTACTGGTGC
>NZ_QAJD01000030.1:61480-61923 GCF_003061465.1 Aeromonas sp. HMWF017 | reverse complement strand
GTTTGTCACCGCTTGCGTGGTGAGCGTGGTGGGGCTGATCGGCTTTATCGGGTTGGCGGCGCCCGCCATGGTGCGGCTGCTCGGGATCCGCCAGCTCGGCCAGCGGCTGCTGTGGGCACCGATCCTCGGCGCCCTGCTGCTGGCGGCGACTGATCTGCTGTTGCAGAGTCTGAGTCGCTTCTGGCCGGTCTTGATCCCCACCGGCGCCATGACCTCCCTGCTGGGCGCGCCGCTGCTGCTTTGGCTGATCCCGCGCCTTGGCATCAAGTCGGGTACGCCAAAGGCAAACGCTGGCCTGCTGGTGGCCCGCCATCCGGCACCGGCTCGCCTTATCGGCCTGTTGCTGGTCGGGCTGATGCTGGCCGTGGTCGCCTCCCTGCTGGTTGGACAGGGAATGACGGGCTGGAGCTGGTCAAGCTGGCTGCGCTGGCAGGCCCAACTGG
>NZ_QAJD01000030.1:15106-61470 GCF_003061465.1 Aeromonas sp. HMWF017 | reverse complement strand
GCACTTTGTTGCAGCGGGTCAGCAACAACCCGATGGCGAGCCCTGAGCTGCTGGGGGTGAGCGGCGGCACTTTTATGGGGGTGATAGCGACGGCGCTGTTGCTGCCTGCATTGCCCCTGCCGCTGATGCTGGTCGGTGGCCTGCTCGGTGCCTTCGCTTGTCTCTTGCTGCTGGTGCTGGTCAATCGCAAGCACGGCTTCCAGCCGGAGCGGATCTTGCTCTCAGGTATCGCCATCACAGCGTTGTTTGAGCCGCTGCAGGCCATCGCGCTGGCCAACGGCGACATGCGGGTGCAGCAACTGCTCTCCTGGATGTCCGGCTCCACCTATTACGTCACCCTGCCGGTGGCTTATGGGTTGGTGGGGCTGGCGCTGTTGATGCTGTCCGCCTGCCTGTTGGTGAGCCGCTGGCTCGATCTGATGCCGATGGGGAGTGCTGTAGCGACTGCGCTTGGCATTCGCCTCAACCGTGCCCAGCTTGCCATCCTGCTGCTGGTGGCCGTGCTCACTGCCAGCGCCACCCTGGTGGTCGGGCCGCTCTCATTCGTCGGTCTTCTGGCGCCACATATGGCCAAGCTGATGGGGTTGGTGCGGGCACGCTGGCACCTGCTTGGGGCCGCCACTTCCGGCGCCCTGTTGATGGTGTCGGCGGACTGGGTCGGCCAGCAGATCCTCTTCCCGCAGGAGGTGCCGGTCGGGCTGGTATCCACCTTGTTAGGGGGCGCTTACTTCATGTGGTGCCTGCGTCGCCTCTAGGTTTGCGGACAAAAAACGCACAACAAAAAGCCCGGGATGAACCCGGGCTTTTTGTTGCCTGCTGTGCGGAGAGTTACTTGCCGATGCAGAAGCTGGAGAAGATGCGGCCCAGCAGATCGTCGGAGCTGAATTCGCCGGTGATCTCGGAGAGAGACTCCTGCGCCAGGCGCAACTCTTCGGCTACCAGCTCGCCGGCCACGAACACTTCCAGCTGCTCTTTGGCCACCAGCAGGCGCTCGGCGGCGCGCTCCAGCGCATCCAGATGGCGGCGACGGGCCATAAAGCCCCCTTCGGTGTTGCCCTGGAAGCCCATGCAGGCTTTTAGGTGCTCGCGCAGGGCAGGCAGCCCCAGCTCGGTCTTGGCGGAGATGCGGTAGACGGCGTGGCCCTGCTCCTGACTCGGTGCCAGATCTTCGCCAGTCAGGTCAGCTTTGTTGCGAATGACGGTGAGACCGATGTTTTTTGGCAACCGATCAACAAATTCCGGCCAGATCTCCCGCGGGTCAACCGCGTCTGTGGTGGTGCCATCCACCATAAACAGCACCCGGTCGGCCTGTTCGATCTCGGCCCAGGCGCGTTCGATACCGATCTGCTCCACCTTGTCCTGAGTGTCGCGCAGACCGGCGGTGTCGATGATGTGCAGCGGCATGCCATCGAGATGGATGTGCTCGCGCAGTACGTCGCGGGTGGTACCGGCAATCTCGGTGACGATGGCCGACTCGCGCCCAGCCAGGGCGTTGAGCAGGCTCGATTTGCCGGCGTTGGGACGACCGGCGATAACCACCTTCATCCCTTCCCGCAGCAGGGCGCCCTGTTTGGCTTCCCCGCGCACGTCGTCCAGATCGGACATGATGGCGTAGAGGTCGCCCGCCACCTTGCCGTCGGAGAGGAAGTCGATCTCCTCGTCCGGGAAGTCTATGGCCGCTTCCACATAGATGCGCAGCCGGATCAGGCTCTCCACCAGTTGCTGAATTTTGCTGGAGAACTGCCCCTGCAGGGAGTGCATGGCGCTGCGGGCGGCCTGTTCGCTGGAGGCTTCAATAAGGTCAGCGATAGCTTCGGCCTGGGCCAGATCCAGCTTGTCGTTGATGAAGGCGCGCTCGCTGAACTCGCCGGGGCGGGCAGGACGAATGCCGTCGATTTTCAGAATGCGGCGGATCAGCATGTCCATGATGACGGGGCCGCCGTGGCCCTGCAGCTCCAGCACATCCTCGCCGGTGAAGCTGTTGGGAGCTTTGAACAGCAGGGCGATGCCCTGATCCAGTACCTGGCCTTGCTCATCCTTGAACGGCAGATATTCGGCGTAGCGCACCCGCGGGAGCTTGCCGAGCACTATCCCGGCGACCTGTTCGGCGGCGGGGCCGGAGACCCGGACTATGCCGACGCCACCACGGCCTGGCGCGGTGGCCTGGGCCACGATCGTATCTGTTGTCATCTTGCTTGGCTCGTTTGTTCGCTGATAGGAAAACGTAGTGGGGACATTGTAATAAAAAAGGCGGCCCGAAGGCCGCCTCTTTTGTCATCACGGGAAGATTAGCTGCGTGAATGCAGTCCTTTCTTCTCCAGCTGACGATAGATGATGGTCTGCTGGATGATGGAGATGACGTTGCTCACCAGCCAGTAGAGAGTCAGGCCAGCCGGGAACCAGAGGAACATGAAAGTGAAGATGATCGGCATGAACTGCATCACTTTCTGCTGCATCGGGTCGGTTACGGTGGTCGGGCTCATCTTCTGCAGATACCACATGGAGGCACCCATGAGGATTGGCAGCACGAAGAAGGGGTCCTTCACTGACAGGTCAGTGATCCACAGGGCAAACGGCGCGTGACGCAGTTCAACGGACTCCATCAGTGCCCAGTAAAGGGCGATGAAGATCGGCATCTGAACCAGGATCGGCAGGCAGCCACCCAGCGGGTTGACCTTCTCCTTCTTGTACAGCTCCATCATGCCCTGAGACATCTTCTGGCGGTCATCGCCGAAGCGCTCGCGTAGGGCCGCAATCTTGGGTTGCAGCATGCGCATCTTGGCCATGGAGGTGTACTGGGCCTTGGTCAGCGGGAACATGATGCCGCGCACCAGCAGGGTCAGCATGATGATGGCCAGACCCCAGTTCTGGACGAAACCGTGGAACACGGTCAGCAGCCAGTGCAGCGGTTGGGCGATGAACCACAGCCAGCCGTAGTCGACGGTCAGGTCGAGGTGGTTAGCCACCTTGGCCATCTGGTCTTGCAGCTTGGGACCGACCCACAGCTTGCTGGTCACTTCAGCCTGTTGGCCGGCAGCCACGTCAACCAGCGGCGCCTTGTAACCGATGATGGCCTGGCCTTTGCCCGGGATCACACGGCTGTAGAAGCTGTTGGTATCGTCGGCATTCGGTGCCCAGGCAGAGACGAAGTAGTGTTGCAGCATGGCGACCCAACCACCCTTGGTGGTCTTGTTCAGGTCGGCATCCTTCATCTCGTCGAAGGTGTACTTCTTGTAGCGGGTATCTTCAGTGGAGAAGGCACCACCACGGTAAGCGCTGGCTACCATGGCATGACCTTCCTGATCCTTCGGCGTTGCTACGGTCTGCTTCAGCTGACCATAGAACTGCACCTGAACCGGCTCGGCAGATTTGTTGTCGATCTTGTAATCAACGCCAACGGCATAGTCGCCACGCTTGAGGATGAACTCCTTGGTGAAGACAACGCCCTTGCTGTCGGTCCAGGTCATCGGAACGACGACTTGATCCTGACCATCGGCCAGCTGATAGCTGGTCTGGGCGGCTTCATAGGTAGGACGACCTTCGGCCTGGCTGTCCGGACCGTTGCGACCCACCAGACCGCTCTGGGCGATATAGAGGTGCTCAGGCTTGCTGGTCAGCAGCACGAACGGTTGGTCCTTGCCCTCTTCCAGTTTGTGAGACAGCAGTTCGGCAGACACGACGTCACCACCCTGGGTATCCAGGGTCAGCTTGAGCACGTCAGAGGAGACGGTGATCAGCTTGCGTGCGGCAGTCGCGTTGGCTTGCTCGGAAACCTGAGGAATATCACCGGTCTGACCGGCTTCAGGTACGAAATGTTCGGTTTGGGCCACGGTAGTCGGGGCCGGCTTCGGAGCCTTGTCGGACTCCCACTGTTGCCAGAGCAGAAAGCTCACGAACAGCAAACCGATCAGGAGTAGATTGCGTTGTGATTCCATAGTCTTCAGTTTCTTCGCTTTGGTTGCGGAACCGGGTCATAACCACCCTCGGATAAGGGATGGCATTTTAATAGACGTTTGCTAGCTAACCAAACGCCTTTTATGAAACCGTGAAGTCGGATGGCTTCTATCGCAAATTGGGAACAAGTTGGAGTAAAACGGCAGCGCGGCCCGAGCAGAGGGCTAATGATTAGCTGATACAGGCGTATCAGTTTGATAGCTACCCATTGCAACGGCGTGACAGAGTGCGCCATAGCTTTTCCAGTAACTTGAACAGTTCCTCGTTATCCATCTCTTTCACACCTGCCTTGGCGATCACCACGATGTCGATAGCGGGCAGCTGATGTTGTTTGAGGCGGAAACTTTCCCGGACCACCCGTTTGACACGGTTACGCCAGACGGCACGCTTGAGTGCTTTTTTGGGCACAGCGAGACCAAGACGAGAGTGTTCGAGTGAATTGGGGCAGGCGAGAAGCGTAATTTGCGGGGAAGCAGCCCGGACAGGCTCGGCGAAAACGCGTTTGAAGTGTTCGGGAGTTAACAGACGTAACTCCCGAGAGAAGGTGTGCTGGGTAGGCATTAAACTACCAGACGGGCACGACCCTTGGCACGACGAGCGGCCAGAACTTTACGACCGTTGGCAGTTGCCATGCGGGCGCGGAAACCGTGAGAGCGCTTGCGCTTCAGGTTGGACGGTTGAAAAGTACGTTTCATGATTCGATTCCGTATTTCTGTACAGTTTTGATTGTCACACTTAGCCGACGCGCCAGCTATAGCGTGTGACGACTAGCAAAAGAGGCCGAATTCTAAACAGAGTTCGGCTTTTAGTCAATCCGCCGTTCCCTCTCATCCTGCCATGGTCTTGAAAAGGCCACTGCCGAGCGTGAGGATCCAGAGGATCAAGGGCTCCGGATTATACTGGCAACCCGGGGTTAAACAAGGGATCCCTCAATAAAAAAGGCGGCCAGGCCGCCAAAGAGAGAGCTATTTAAGGACTTTCCGCAAGAACTCCCGGGTACGGGGATCCTTGGGATCGACCAATATCTGATCCGGCGGGCCCTGCTCGACGATCCGCCCTCCTTCCATGAAGATCACCCGATCGGCAACATCACGAGCAAATTCAATCTCATGAGTCACCACCACCATAGTCTGGTGCTGGCGGGCCAACTCCTTCATCAACCCCAAAACCTCGTCGACCCACTCGGGATCGAGGGCCGAGGTGGGCTCATCAAACAGGATCACCTTGGAGTGGGCCGCCATGGCGCGGCCAATGCCGACTCGTTGTTGTTGGCCGCCGGAGAGGGAGGCCGGATAGGCATCCTGCTTGTCGGCAAGACCTATATCCTTGAGGATGCCGAGCGCTGTGGCTCGGGCCTCCGCTTTTGGCTGCTTCCAGACGGTGATCAGCCCTTCGGCGATGTTGTCGAGCGCCGTCTTGTTGGCAAACAGGGCGTAATTCTGGAACACGAAGGAGGCCCGTTTGCGCAGCTCGATCGCCTGCTGTTCGCTGGCCTTGGCCAGATTCAGCTCGAGATCGTCGATGGCAAGGGTGCCCGCATCCGGGGTCTCCAGCAGGTTCAGGCAGCGCAACAGGGTCGACTTGCCGGTGCCGGAGGGGCCGATGATGACGACAATTTCCCCCTTTTTGACCTCCAGATCGATACCGTTGAGCACCTGATTGCCGTGATATGCCTTGGAGAGGCCGGTTAGCTTGATCATGAGAGCCCTCCTTTAATAGGCACGGTTGAGACGGACTTCCAGCAGATGCTGCAAGCGGGTAAAGAAGATCACCACTACCCAGTAGATCAGCGCCACCGCCATAAAGCTCTCGAAGAACTTGAAGGAGGAGGAGGCTTCCATCTGCGCCTTGCCCATGATCTCGGCCACTCCCAGGGTGAACGCCAGCGAGGTGCTCTTGATCATGTCGATGAAGTAGTTCATCAGCGACGGGGTGGCGATGCGGGCCGCCTGCGGCAGGATGATCCGCTGCATCGCCTGATAACGGCTCATGCCGATACTGAGCGCCGCTTCCATCTGGCTTTTGTGAATGCCGAGGATGGCTGCGCGGATCGACTCGGCCATATAGGCGGCGAAGTGCAGGGTCAGACCGACGATGGCGGCGGTAAAGGCATCCATTCCCACGAAGATCGGGAACAGTTGCGGCAATCCGTAGTAGAGCAGGAACAGCTGAACGAGTAGCGGTGTACCCCGAAAGAACGAGATATAGAGCATCGCCAGCCAGTGAATCGCAGGGACGCGAAACACCCGTACTATCGCCAGGGCCAGCGAGAGTACGAGTGCCAGCACGAATCCCCACAGGGCCATTTCCATCGTGGTGCCCAGGTATTTGAGCAGGATGGGAAACAGCCCCAGCGTGTATTCGAGGTCAAATTCCATCATTTATTTGTCGGTGATGTCGGAAGCGAACCATTTCTCGGAGATCTGACGCAGGGAGCCATCCTTGCGCATGGCAGTCAGGGCCTCGTCGACCTTCTTCAGCAGCGCCTGTTTCTCCGGGGTCTTCAGGAAGGGCAGGGCGTTCTCGATAGTCTCGAAAGGTGCGCCAGCCTGTTGCAGTGGCAGCTTGGACTCTTTGATCAGCTGGGCGGTGGAGACGCGGTCCATCACGAAGGCATCGATGCGACCCAGGGCGACATCCTGCTCGAAGGCGGAGTCATAGGTGCGGATGTCGATCTTCTTGTTCGGGTCATTCTTGCGCAGCAGCTCTTCAAAGTTTGAACCCAGGTTCACGGCCACCTTCTTGCCTTCCAGATCCTTGATGCCATGAATGGTGCTGTTGCCCTTGCGTACTACGATCTGGGCGCCGTCATAGACGTAAGGCTGGGAGAAGTCGTACTTCGCCTTGCGCTCGTCGGTGATGGTGATCTGGTTGGAGATGGTATCGATGCGGCCGGTTTCCAGCATGCCGAACAGGCCGGAGAAGCTGGCGGTCACGAATTCGACCTTGTAGCCGGTGCGCTCGCCGATCTGGTTCCACATATCCACTTCAAAGCCCTGCAGCTTGTCCTGCTTGACGAAAGTGAACGGGAAATATTTGCCAGACATGCCGACCTTGATGGTCTCCTGGGCGATGGCCTGACCGGACAGGGTGGCGAGCAGGATGGCTGCGCCGGAAATCAGTTTGATGGATGTTTTCATGGTGTTTCTCTCTCTCAATGTCTTGTATTTGTAGTTGTAATAACTGGTTTGGCCCTGATGTTATTGGAATAAAATTTAAAAAATAAATGACATTTGGTTATATGAAATAACAGGAGAGAAGCACGGGATCGACCAATCCGGACGGTGGATCAAGCTGTGGGTAACTTTGGGGATGAAATCCGATCCAAAGGCGCTGGATCCTTGAAAGTCAAGGATCTTATTTGCTGGATCCACCGGGCGATGGCTGGAGATCCGGCGGCTAAAAACGTAGAATAGCCGGTCTTTAGTTAATCAATCGACAGGAGTTTAGAGTGACTGCTTCGCTATGGCAGCAGTGCCTTAACCGGCTGCAAGATGAGTTGCCCTCGGCAGAATTCAGCATGTGGATCCGGCCGCTTCAAGCGGAGTTGAGTGACAATACTCTGACCCTGTATGCACCGAATCGCTTTGTTCTGGACTGGGTACGAGACAAGTATCTCATCCGGGTTAACGGCATCATCAACGAACTCTGCGGGGTCGACGGCCCCGCCCTGCGTTTTGATATAGGCAATCGTCCTCATCCTGTTGCTGTCGCCAGAGCGCCGGTACAGGGTGCCGCGCCTGTGAATAACTTGCAGAAGAGCTGGGAAAGCAAGGCTGAAGCCAAGCCCGAGCCGAACCACAAGAGCAATACCAACGTGAACTATACCTTCGAGAATTTCGTCGAGGGTAAGTCCAACCAGTTGGCGCGTGCGGCTGCCCGCCAGGTAGCGGACAATCCGGGTGGTGCTTACAACCCGCTGTTTCTCTATGGCGGCACTGGCCTGGGTAAAACCCACCTGTTGCACGCCGTTGGCAATGCCATCAAGGAGAGTAAAAAAGATGCCAAAGTCATCTATATGCACTCCGAGCGGTTTGTTCAGGACATGGTGAAAGCGCTGCAAAACAACGCCATTGAAGAGTTCAAGCGTTACTACCGCAGCGTCGATGCCCTGCTCATCGATGACATCCAGTTCTTCGCCAACAAGGAGCGCTCCCAGGAGGAGTTCTTCCATACCTTCAATGCCTTGCTGGAAGGTAACCAGCAGATCATCCTGACCTCGGATCGCTATCCGAAGGAGATCAACGGTGTCGAGGATCGCCTCAAGTCCCGCTTCGGCTGGGGCCTGACCGTGGCGATCGAACCGCCGGAGCTGGAGACCCGCGTCGCGATCCTGATGCGCAAGGCAGACGAGAACCAGATCCATCTGCCGGACGAAGTGGCCTTCTTCATCGCCAAACGTCTGCGATCCAACGTCCGTGAACTGGAAGGTGCCCTCAACCGGGTGATCGCCAACGCCAACTTCACCGGCCGTGCCATCAATATTGATTTCGTGCGCGAAGCGCTGCGCGACCTGTTGGCACTGCAGGAGAAGCTGGTCACCATCGACAATATCCAGAAGACGGTGGCGGAGTACTACAAGATCAAGCTGGCGGATCTGCTCTCCAAGCGTCGTTCCCGCTCCGTTGCCCGTCCGCGCCAGCTGGCGATGGCACTGGCCAAGGAGCTGACCAACCACAGTTTGCCGGAGATAGGTGATGCCTTTGGTGGCCGTGACCACACTACCGTTCTTCATGCCTGCCGCAAGATCGAGCAGCTGAAGGAGGAGAGTCACGACATCAAGGAGGACTATTCCAACCTGATCCGTACCCTTTCTTCCTGATAACGGAATCGAGTGGACAGATGCAGCGCGAATATTCCAACCTGATCCGAATCTTTTCCTCCTAATCACAACGGAGAGCACAGATGCAGCTCGAAATTAGCCGTGAGGCCCTGTTACGTCCTCTGCAACTGGTGTCCGGCGCCCTCGGCGGCCGACCGACCCTGCCGATCCTCGGCAACGTGCTGCTTGATGTCAGCAACGGTCTGCTGTCACTGACCGGTACCGATCTCGAAGTAGAGATGATCGGTCAGGTCTATCTAAATGGGGCCAGCGAAGATGGCCGCACCACAGTACCGGCGCGCAAGCTGCTGGATATCTGCCGTGGTCTGCCGGAAGGCGCCGAGATCCGTCTCAATACCGAAGGGGAGCGCCTGATCATCCGCTCCGGTCGTTCCCGCTTCAACCTCTCGACCCTGCCGGCGACCGAGTATCCGAACATCGAGGATTGGGAATCCGTGCTCGAGTTCGATATCAGCCAGCTGGAGCTGAAGAAGCTGATCGATGCGACCCAGTTCTCCATGGCCAGTCAGGACGTGCGTTACTACCTGAACGGCATGCTGTTCGAGAGCGAAGGTCACGGTCTGCGCACCGTGGCGACCGACGGTCACCGTCTGGCCACCTGCCGCCGCGAGGTAGTAGGGGAATCGCTGCCCGATCATCAGGTTATCCTGCCGCGCAAAGGGGTACTGGAGCTGGTGCGTCTGCTGGAAGCAGAAGATAAGCCGGTACGTCTGCAGATCGGTCGCAGCAACCTGCGTGCTGCGCTGGACGGCTTCATCTTCACCTCCAAGCTGGTGGATGGCCGCTTCCCGGATTGGCGCCGCGTCATTCCGCGCAACAGCGACAAGGCGCTCATCGCCGGCCGTGAGGATCTGCGTCAGGCGTTTGCCCGCGCCGCCATCCTCTCCAACGAGAAATTCCGTGGGGTGCGTCTCAATCTGCAGGAAAACCTGCTGCGCATCACCGCCAACAACCCGGAACAGGAAGAAGCCGAAGAGCTGCTTGACGTACAATATGCCGCTGGCGAGATGGAGATCGGCTTTAACGTCTCTTATGTGCTCGACGTGCTGAATACGTTAAAATGTGACCAAATTCGGATTAGCCTGAGCGATTCCATCAGCAGTGCCATTATTGAGGATTTTGAACATCAGGATGCTCAGTACGTGGTGATGCCGATGCGGATCTAGTCGTGTCCCTGGTCAAACTCCAGCTCAGCGACTTTCGCAATATCCAGCAAGCCAGTCTCAAGCTGTCGCCCGGCCTCAACATTCTGGTCGGGTGCAATGGCAGCGGCAAGACCAGCGTGCTGGAAGCCATTCACTACCTTGGTCTGGGGCGCTCCTTTCGCACTCATTTGACCGGGCGGGTCATCCGCCAGGGGGAGAGGGCATTTACCCTGTTTGCCCAGTGCGAGCTGGAGGGGCGTCAGGTACCGATCGGTCTTGCCAAAGACAAGAGTGGCGAGACCCAGCTCAAGATTGCCGGGGCGCAGGCCCAGCGGCTGGCCGATTTGGCGGAGCTGTTGCCGGTGCAGTTGATCCATCCCGATGGCTTCAATCTGCTGACGGGCGGGCCCCAGGCTCGCCGCGCTTGGCTCGATTGGGGAGTCTTCCATCAGGAGCCGACCTTCTTTGCCCTGTGGGGACGAGTGCGGCGGCTGCTGAAACAGCGCAATGCGCTGCTGCGCCAGAGTACCCAGTACCGCCAGCTGGCGTTCTGGGATCAGGAGTTGGTACGGCTGGGTGGTGAGCTGGCCGAGTTTCGCGCCAGTTATTGTCAGGCCATTACGCCCCTGATCAAGGAGATGACGGCGGATTTTCTGCCGGAATTCGATATCAGTCTCGGCTTTTACCGGGGCTGGGAGAAAGATACTCCCCTCGGCGATCTGCTGGAGGCGGGGTTTGAGCGGGATCGGGCGCTGGGCTATACCGGTGTCGGTCCACAGAAAGCCGATGTGCGCCTCAAGGCGAACGGGGTACCCGCTCAGGATATTTTGTCCCGGGGTCAGCTGAAGTTGCTGGTCTGCGCCATGCGACTGGCCCAAGGGCTCTATTTGAATCAACATAGCAGCCGTGGCTGTATTTTTTTAATTGACGATTTTGCCTCTGAACTGGATGTCGACAAGCGCCGCTTGCTGGCCGCAAGGCTGAAGCAGTGTGCGTCCCAGGTGTTTATCACCGCCATCGACACCGGTCAGCTCGCAGACATGATGGATGCGAATGACTGCAAGTTGTTCCACGTGGAACAGGGTAAAATCTCCGAAACGTTAGAGAAGGCAGAGAGTAAGCTATGAGTGAAAATACTTACGACTCCTCGAATATCAAGGTGCTGAAGGGCCTGGATGCGGTCCGCAAGCGCCCGGGGATGTATATCGGCGATACGGATGATGGCTCGGGTCTGCACCACATGGTGTTCGAGGTCGTCGATAACTCCATTGACGAGGCGCTCGCTGGCTACTGCTCCGATATTCTGGTCAAGATCCATTCCGACGGTTCTGTCTCTGTGCGTGACAATGGCCGGGGTATCCCGGTAGACATGCACGAGGAGGAGGGCCGCTCCGCCGCAGAGGTCATCATGACCGTGCTGCACGCTGGCGGTAAGTTCGATGACAACTCCTACAAGGTATCCGGCGGCCTGCACGGTGTGGGTGTCTCCGTCGTTAACGCCCTCTCTGACAAGCTGTTGCTGACCATTCGTCGTAACGGTCACGTCTACGAGCAGACCTATCATCTGGGTGAGCCACAGGCGCCGCTCAAGCAGATTGGCGACAGTACCGGCACCGGTACCGAAGTTCGCTTCTGGCCGAGCCCGGCCATTTTCAGCGATACCCTGTTCCACTACGAGATCCTGGCCAAGCGCCTGCGCGAGCTCTCCTTCCTCAACTCCGGTGTCTCCATCCGTCTGCAAGACGAGCGTGATGGCCGCGAGGCGCATTTCTGCTACGAGGGTGGCATCAAGGCGTTCGTTGAGTACCTGAACCAGAACAAGACCCCGATCCACCCGAAGGTGTTCCATTTCACCACCGAGCAGGATGGTATCGGCGTTGAAGTGGCGATGCAGTGGAACGACGCCTATCAGGAAGGGGTCTACTGCTTCACCAACAACATCCCGCAGCGGGATGGTGGTACTCACCTCGTTGGCTTCCGTACCGCGCTGACCCGTACTCTGAACTCCTATATGGACAAAGAGGACTACAGCAAGAAGGCCAAGTCTGCCGCCAGTGGCGACGACGTGCGTGAAGGTCTGATTGCCGTTATCTCCGTCAAGGTGCCGGATCCCAAGTTCTCCTCCCAGACCAAGGACAAGCTGGTCTCTTCCGAAGTGAAGACTGCTGTAGAGCAGGCGATGGGTGAGAAGCTGGCCGACTTCCTGCTGGAAAACCCGGGTGATGCCAAGATCGTGGTCAACAAGATCATCGATGCGGCCCGTGCCCGTGAAGCGGCCCGCAAGGCCCGCGAGCTGACTCGCCGCAAAGGCGCGCTGGATATCGCCGGTCTGCCCGGCAAGCTGGCTGACTGTCAGGAAAAAGACCCGGCTCTCTCCGAACTCTACATAGTGGAAGGGGACTCTGCTGGCGGTTCCGCCAAGCAGGGTCGCAACCGTAAGAACCAAGCCATCCTGCCGCTCAAGGGCAAGATCCTGAACGTAGAGAAGGCCCGTTTCGACAAGATGATCTCCTCGCAAGAGGTGGGCACCCTGATCACCGCACTGGGCTGCGGTATCGGTCGTGACGAGTACAACCCGGACAAGCTGCGTTATCACAACATCATCATCATGACCGATGCGGACGTCGATGGTGCGCACATCCGAACCCTGCTGCTGACCTTCTTCTATCGTCAGATGCCGGAAATCATCGAACGTGGCTACGTCTACATCGCCCAGCCGCCGCTCTACAAAGTGAAGAAGGGCAAGCAGGAGCAGTATCTGAAAGACGAAGACGCGCTGCTGCAGTACCAGACTGCCATGGCGCTGGATGGTGCGACCCTGCACGTTAACGAGTCTGCCCCGGCCATCGGTGGCGAGGCGTTGGAGCGTCTGGTCAACCAGCATCGCTCGGTGACTCACCTGATCACCCGTATGTCTCGTCGTGCGCCGGAAGCCGTGTTGACCCAGCTGATCTATCAGCCGGAGCTGAACGAAGCGCTGCTGAACAGCGAGAGCGATCTGCTGGCCTGGTGTCAGGGTATGGAAGCCGTGCTCAACGAGAGCAACCACGGTATCCAGTACCAGATCCAGGTTCGTCGTGATGAAGAGCGCAGCCTGTACGTGCCGCACGCCGTGGTACGTCAGCACGGTGTCGATCGCGAATATCCGCTTAGCTACGACTTCCTGCAGTCCGGTGAATACCGTCAGCTGGTTTCGCTGGGCAAGGAGATCGCCAACCTGATTGAGGAAGGTGGTTTCATCAAGCGTGGCGAGAAGGTGAAGCCGGTTGCCAACTTTGTGGAAGCCGTCGAGTGGTTGATGGGCGAAGGCAAACGCGGCATCTACATCCAGCGCTATAAAGGGCTGGGTGAGATGAACCCGGACCAGCTGTGGGAAACCACCATGGATCCGGAAGCCCGTCGCATGCTGCGCGTCACCATCGACGACGCCGTCGGTGCTGACCAGCTCTTCTCCACCCTGATGGGTGATGCCGTTGAGCCCCGTCGTGACTTTATCGAGACCAACGCCCTGCGCGTAGCCAACCTCGACGTCTAATCGACGCAGTCAGACAGCAAAAAGCCGCTCCCTGTGAGCGGCTTTTTGTTTTTGGGCGAAAGAAGTTGCACGTTCCACGTGAAACATCGTGCTTTGGTATCAGGGGTTTTGGCCGCGAAAAGATCGTCGCCACTCGCTGGGGGAGATGGCAAAGCGGGCGCGGAAGTGATTGCGCAGAGAGGTGGCACTCTTGAAGCCAACCAGCTCGGCGATGCGATCGATGGAATGGCCGCTTACCTCCAGCAGCTCCTGACTGCGCCTGAGCCGTTCCGCCAGCAGCCATTCACCCACCGAGAGGCCAGTTGCCTGATGAAAACGGCGGGTAAAGGTGCGCCGACTCATCAGGGTATGGGCCGCCAGAGAGTCCAGGGTGTGGGGTTCGGCCAGATGGGCACGCAGGTGATCGAGCAACTGGTTCATCCTGACATCGCGAGTGGAGGCGGGCACCGGCTGTTCGATAAACTGGGCTTGGCCCCCTTCCCGGTGAGGCGGGATCACCAGCCGCCGCGCCACCTTGTTGGCGATGGCCGAGCCGTGGTACTGGCGTACCAGATAGAGGCAGCAGTCCAACCCGGCGGCAGTGCCTGCCGAGGTGACCAGCCCATCGTCATCCACATAGAGGGCGTTGGTATCGAGCTGCACGCAGGGAAAGCGGCGGCAGAAATCCTGTTCGTACTCCCAGTGGGTCGATGCTTTGCGACCATTAAGTAGTCCGGCGTAGGCGAGCACATAGGTGCCAAGACAGAGCCCGACCAGCCTGGCACCTCTGGCTCTGGCTGCAATCAGGGCATCGAGCAGCGCAGCGGGTGGCCGTGCTGCCGGGTCGTGCCAGAAGGGGATAACGATGATCTCCGCCTCGGCCAGCACCTCCAGCCCATGGGGCGCCTGAATGGTGAAGCCTTGCGCCGAGTGTGAATGAGGGTTGCCATCACCGCAGCAGATCTTGAGCTCGAACAGCGGCTGGCTAGGCAGGATATCGCCGAAGATGAGGCAGGGGACGGCGCAGTGAAAAGGGCTGAAGTGATCGAAGGTCACCACGGCAACGATCGGGGTGGGCATTATGTTGGCTCCTCTCTGCGCGCAGACCACTCATCATAAGCGTTCGGCAGTGAAAGCCGAAGGGCCATGTCTGGCATGGCCCTCCTGCGGATCACAGTGATATCGCCTCGCCATCTTCTGGCACCCGTACCCGATCCGTCATACCCCGTACCGCCAGATAGTCGCGCAGCTCCTGGCGTGACAGCACGGCGTGATTGACCGCCTCCATATGGCTGGCGATCAGCGTGGCTTGCGGTGCGGCCTGATAAACGGCGGCGACATCCTCCTTGCCCATGATGATGGAACCGAGCCCGGGCACCTGTGCATCGCCACAGTTGAGGATGATGACATCGGGCTGATGCTGTTGCAGGGCTTGCTCGACCCAGGGATGCCAGATGGTATCACCGGCCAGATAGAGGCACTGTTCATCGGGATGGGAGAAGACCACGCCGCATACCTCTCCCATGCGCTCGCCCAGCACCGCCATCAGTTGATCGCTGCCGTGCTGGCCACCGGTCTGCTGCAGGCGAATACCGGCAAATTCGGGCTGGTCGCTCAGCAGGCGCACATCCTCAAAGCCACTGGCACGAATGGCATCGGCATCTTTCTGATGTTGCACCAAGAGCGGCAGATGTTTGGGGATTAGCGCTCTGGCTGCGTCATCCCAGTGGTCGGGATGGTCGTGGGTGACGATCACGGCGTCCACATCGACCAGCTCATCGATCGGTAGCGGCAGCTCGACCAGCGGATTGCGCAGATGGCTGTTGGCGGTGCCCTCAAAGCCGGGGAAAGCCCCCTTGGCCGAGAGCATGGGGTCGATCAGAAAGCGGGTGCCGGCATAGTCGAGCAGCAAGGTGGCGTTGCGAACCTGGGTAATCTTCATGGGATGGCTCCATGTTGACTGGTGGATATGCAACCAATTATGGGGCGCTAAGCGAGTTGCCATCAGTGGCCCACGGGTCGATTATCATCACTATCGGGCCAACAGGTTGATGTTCTACAGGTCGGTGCGGCCATTTAAAAAATTTGAAAAAAAACCCTTGAAAGGAAAAAGTGAGCCCCTATATAGGTAACAAGGCCGGAACGCTCGACAGAGGTTTCGACCAGGTGCCCGTCCATTAGGAGGGCAAACAATCAGTTATCGCTCACAAGAGGGTAATACTATGCGTTCTATCGACTTTTCTCCGCTCTATCGTTCTGCCATCGGTTTCGATCGTCTGGCCAATCTCATCGAATCTGCGGCCAGCAATGGCAATGCCGGCTATCCCCCCTACAACATCGAGCAACTGGGTGACAACGACTACCGCATCAGCATGGCGGTGGCAGGCTTTACCCAGGAAGAGCTGGAGCTGAGCTTCCAGGAAAATCTGTTGACGGTGAAGGGCAACAAGCAGGCCGACACCGGGCGCAACTATCTCTATCAGGGGATTGCCGAACGTGGTTTCGAGCGTCGCTTCCAGTTGGCCGACTATGTGCGGGTGAAAGGGGCCGACCTGAAAAACGGCTTGCTGCACATCGAACTGGTGCGTGAAGTGCCCGAGGCTATGAAGCCGCGCAAGATCGAGATCAACGGCTGATAGCCTGAATTCACAGCGATTTTAAAATTTCCCGGGTGCCGATGACGGGCCTGTGGAAAGTTGAACCTGTTGCTTGTTAGAAGGATAGGATTATGCGTAACCTCGATTTTTCTCATCTCTATTCCAACGCCGTCGGCTTCGAGCGGATGGCCCGTGAGCTGGAAGGTCTGTTCGAGCAGAAGACCGCCGCTTACCCCCCGTACAATATTGAAAAGCGCGATCAGGATGGCTATCGCATCACGGTCGCCGTGGCTGGCTTCGAGCGCGAAGAGCTGGAGCTGGAGACCGAAAATGGCACCCTCAAGGTGAAGGGGCGCAAAGGGGCTGTAGCCGGTGAGCGTCAGTTCCTCCATCAGGGGATTGCCGAGCGTGACTTCGAGCTCGCCTTCAAGCTGAGCCAGCACGTGGAAGTGCAGGGCGCCAAGCTGGAGCATGGTCTGTTGACCATCGATCTGGCGCGCGAACTGCCGGAGGCGCTCAAGCCCCGGGCCATCCCCATCGGTAAGCCCGAGCAGCTGGCGCTGCCCGGTTAAGCAAACCGGATCGCGATAAACAACAAAGGCCTGCATCTGCAGGCCTTTCTGTTTTTGTATCGCCGGATTGGATTAACCAGCGTAGAGGGCGTTTATCTCGTCGGCCAGAATGGCGATGCCGCGGCGCACCAGCTCCTTGCTCTGGGAGTAGTTGAGGCGAATGCACTCCTGGCTGTGGCGCCACTCGGGGTCATCAATGCCGGGGAAGAAGTAGTGCCCCGGCACGATCAGCAGGTTCTTCGCCTTCAGTCGCTCGTAAAGTTCCTGACAGTGGATCGGCAAGCCTTCAAACCAGAGCCAGAGGAAGAGGGCGCCTTCCGGCTTGTGGATATGGAAGCGCGGGTCGGGGATCGCCTCGCGCAGCAGTTGCACCGCCAGCTCCGCCTTCTGCTGATAGAAGGGTTTCACCACCTGTTCGCTGAGGGCAATGATATCACCGCTCTCGATCATCGGGATGGTGATGGCGGGGCCCAGACTGCCCGGCGCCAGATTGATGATGCCGCTGAGGTTGGTGATGGCCTGGATGATCTTCTCGTCGGCAATGACGATGCCACAGCGGGTGCCTGGCAGGCCGAGCTTGGAGAGGCTCATGCAGAGGATGGTGTTGGCGTTCCAGAACGGCTTAGCTTCGCTGAAGATGATGCCCGGGAAGGGGACACCGTAGGCGTTGTCGATCAGCAGCGGAATCCCCTTGTCGCGGGCGATCTGATCGAGATGTTCGATCTCTTCGTCGGTCAGCACGTTGCCGGTCGGGTTGGTCGGGCGGGAGACGCAGATAACCCCGATGTCGTCACCTACCTGCAGACTCTCGAAATCCACGTGGTATTTGAACTGGCCATCGGGCAGCTTCTCAATGGTGGGTTTGTAGGCCACGAAGTAGTCGTCGGCCAGCGCCGAGTCGGCATAGCCGATGTATTCGGGGGCGAGCGGGAACAGCACCTTCTTCTTGCGGCCATCGGCAAATTCGCCGGCCAGCAGGTTGAACAGGTAGAAGAAGGCATTCTGGCTGCCGTTGGTTAGGGCGATATTACGGGCCGAGATATCCCATCCCAGCTCCTTGCTGAGCAGGGCTGCCAGCGCTTTAGTGAACCTGTCTTTGCCCTGTGGGCCGTCGTAGTTGGCCATCGCTTTGACCAGCTCGCCGTTGTCGAGCAGGCTCTTGGCCTCGGCCTGAAAGCGTTCCAGCATGGCGGGGATGGGGGCCGGATTGCCGCCACCCAGCATGATGGCGTCCGGATTGGTCAGCCCCTGATTGAGGTCATCCATGAGTTGGGTAATACCGGCGTGGCGAGTGAACTTCTCGCCGAACAAGGAAAATTCCATTCAGTGACAGATCCAGATTTGAGTTACGGGGATGTAGCACCATAGCTCAGTTTAAAAGCGGGTGTCGATCAAAAAGATGGGACGTTCCACGTGGAACATGGTGCAAAAATCAAGCGTGGTTAAAAGCACCAACTGTTGGTTTAAAAATGACCGAGCGGAATGCATTTTGCGACTCAATTTGGTATCGAAAGATAGTTAATTTAAACAAAATCATCATGTTATGAATTGCATGAGGATTGGCACAACTATTGGAATAGCTATCTGGTCATCTCAACCATACCGGAGCAAACCAGATGAAAAGCCTGATCGCTACCCTGATTGTGAGTGCCCTGAGCCTGAACGTGATGGCCAACGAAAACCCGCGGCCCGAGCTGGAGAGTGCCCAGCTGGAGCAGGATGTGCAGAGCGAGTTGCAACAGGCATCCCATGCCGTAGTGCAGGATGCGTTGCATAACCTCAAACCGCTGGCGCTGGATACCTTGGTGGTGGAGGCGAGTCAGGCTGTGGCGACTCACCCCGAGAGCTGAGGTAGCGCAGGGGGGTCTGTCCCGTATGTTGTTTGAAGAAGCTGATGAAGGCGCTGTCGCTGGAGAACTCCAGCGCAGCGGCAATCCGACTGATGGACTCGCTTTCGGCCAGCAGCTCCATGGCGCGCAACAGCCGCCACTGCTGACGCCACGCCTGATAGCTCATGCCGGTCTCCCGCATGAAGATGCGGCCAATGGTCTTGTCACTGGCACCCACCCGCTCGGCCAGCCGGTTGAGCCGATCGGGCAGGGCATCCCCCCGTTTCAACTGCTGTAGCCAGTCGCCCAGTCTGGGATCGGTCGGCAGCGGCAACTGCCACGACTCACGCGGTGCCTGCCTCAATTCTTCCATAAACAGTGCCACCGTCCGCTGTTGCTGCTCTTGCGGCTTGTCCCACGGCCAGAGTGCCATCCGCTCGATCAGTTCGTGCAGCAGCGGATTGACCGCCAGCACCTCCACCGTGCCGGGCAACTCGGGGTGCGTCTGGAAGTAGAGTGAGCGGTAGGCCACCACACCGCGCATCAGTACCCGGTGGGCAGTGCCTGCTGGCAGCCAGGCGGCGCGGGTGGGCGGCAGCAGGCAGACCCGACCTTCCAGCTCCATGGTCATGCAGCCGGATTGGGCGAACAGTAGCTGATGGCGCTGATGTTGATGCAGGCCCGAGTCGTGCCAACCGAGGGCGGAGGCGATGCCGATCACGCTGCCCGTCAGCTGGTCGGGGTCAAAAGGGTGATCGGGAAGAATAAAGGCCATATGTCCGATTTTTGATGTTTATAGTCCTGCTTATTGTAATCAGACAAACGGCATCTCTCTAGAATGACGACCTCTTGTGAAGGAGGTTTGTCATGAATAACAAGTTGCCACCGCTCTGGCTGGTGGTGGGATTGATGATGTTTCCCCAGATTGTGGAGACCATCTACAGCCCGGTCCTGACCCACATCGCTACCCAGTTTCAGGTGAGCGAAGGGCAGGCATCCCAGACCCTGTCGGTCTATTTTCTGGCGTTTGCGGTAGGCGTGGTCTGCTGGGGGCGGCTCTGCGATCTGATCGGGCGCCGTCCCGCTATGTTGGCCGGGTTGCTCACCTATGGCGTCGGCACCCTGCTGGCGCTGCTGGCCAACCAGTTTGAAACTCTATTGCTGGCCCGGGTCATCTCGGCCTTTGGCGCCGCCGTGGGCTCCGTGGTGACCCAGACCATGCTGCGCGATAGCTATCAGGGCAGCGATCTGACGCGGGTCTTCTCGGTGATGGGCATAGCGCTCTCCCTCAGTCCGGTGCTGGGGCTGCTCAGTGGCGGCCAGCTGGCGAGCGGGTTTGGCTATCTCGGGGTATTCAGTGGTCTGCTGATACTGGCGGTAGGCTTGCTGCTGGTGGCCTGCTGGCAACTGCCGGAAACCCGTCCGGCCACCACTCGGCAAGTCGCACTCTGGCCGCTGGCGTGCCGGATGATGAAGGATGGCGGGCTCTGGCGCAGTGCCATGCTGGTCGCCCTGTTCAACACCATGCTGTTTGGTTACTACAGTCTGGCGCCGTTCCTCTTTGCCGGATTGGGATTGAGCACCGGCGAGTTTGGCTATTCGGGGATCTTGCTGGCGCTGGCGACTCTGCTCGGCAGCCTGCTCAACAAGCATCTGCTGGGAAGGGGGTGGCTGCCGTCCTCTCTGAGTAGACTGGCTTGCGCTCTGGCGCTGGTCGCCGGGCTGCTGGTCTGGGCGAGTCAGTCCAGCCTCTGGTTCCTGTTGCCCATGATGGGTGTGGTGGTGGCCTTCGGGCTGGCTATCCCCAATGTGCTGAGTCAGGCGCTGCTGGCTTATCGCGAAGTAGCGGGCAGTGCTGGCGCTCTGTTCGGGCTTGGCTACTACCTGCTGCTCAGTCTGGGGTTGGCGGTGGCGGCCGGATTGCAGGATCTCGGCCTGTTGCTGAGTGGCTGCGGTCTGCTGGCGCTGATTTGCAGTGGGCGTCGTTCCACGTGAAACGTCAGTTGCCGATAAAGCGGTAGCCGATACCGGATTCGGTCTCGATAAGCGTCGGTTGCTGGGGGTTATCCCCCAGCTTTTTGCGCAGACTGGCGATGACGATGCGCAGGTAGTGGGTGTCCTCCTTGTGGCTCGGCCCCCAGATATCGTTGAGCAGTTGGGTTTGCATTACCAGCTTGCCCGGGTGGCACACCAGCGCCTGCAACAGGGCGAACTCCTTGCGGGAGAGGGGGATCTCCTCCTCCTTCATGGTCACCTTGTGGCTGCTGATATCGAGCGTCAGGCCACATTGGGGGAAGTGGCGCCGCTCGCCGCTGCTGACGCCAGCTCGCTGGCGCAAGAGCACGCGAATGCGAGCCATCATCTCGCCGATGCCGAACGGCTTGCTCATGTAGTCGTTGGCACCGGCATCCAGCAGCCGTACCTTCTCCTGCTCCGAATCGCGGGCCGACAACACCAGCACCGGATTGGGGTGATGCTCGCGAATGGCCTGCAACACCTGAATGCCATCGCCATCCGGCAGACCGAGATCGAGGATCACCAGATCGGGGTTGAGGTGGCGATACTGCTCCAGCCCTTCATTGACCCCCACCGCCTCACTCACCTGATGCCCCTCGGCAATCAGGCTGATCCGCAGAAAGCGACGGATCGCCGCTTCATCATCTATGACCAGAATGTGTGCCATCGAACCTCCAGAGGCGAATGGTGGGAGGGGCTGATTGACCCGATCTGGCGGTCAGCCATCAGACCTCCGGTGAATTGAGGGCGAGCGGCAGGGAGATGCGCATGCAGGTTCCGTTGCCATTGGGACCGGAGAAGGCCCAAATCTTGCCGCCGTGGGCCTCTATCATAGCGCGGGAAATGGCGAGGCCAAGCCCGGTGCCACGGCTACCGCAATCGCCAACCGGCTGGGTGTAGAAGAGGTTGAAGATCTTCTCCCGATCCGACTCGGCGATACCGACCCCGATATCGATGATATCGATGATGAGGTCGGGTTCGGCCACCATCACCTTGAACTCGATGGGAGTGCCAGCCGGCGAGTAGCGGGAGGCGTTGTCGAGGATGTTGACCAGCACCTGTTCGATCAGGGCGCCATGGACATAGAGCTGGGGCACATGCTGATCGATGTGTACCAGCAGCTTGTGCTGGCGCCAGGAGGAGTCGAGCCGCTTGCGGGCGCTCTCCACCAGATCGGTCAGGTCGACCCAGTCCCGCTTCAACTGAAAGTCGGGGGAGCCGATACGGGTCATATCCAGCAGATTTTGCACATAGCTGTGCAGACGGCGCGCCTCGTCCTGTACCGAGTGGAGCAGTTCGTTGCGATCATCCGGCGGGATCCGGTCACCATATTCCAGCAGGGTGCTGCCGGCACCCATGATGGTGGCCAGCGGCGTCTTCAAGTCGTGGGAGACCGAGGAGAGCAGGGCGGCGCGCATCCGATCGGTCTCTGCCTGCAGCTGGCTGTCGGCCAGCCGCTCGTTGAGGTCGATCCGCGCCAGCGCGGCGCGAATGTCGGTGAGCAGCGCCTGCAGCTGATGCTCGGCAGATGAGGAGAGCGGATTGGCCAGCGTTATGCCGATCACCAAATCATCGCTGAGGTGGTGATACTGCGCCTCGGCGGCATTGAGGGTGGCGGTGTGGGCTCCGGCACTCTGCTTCTGGGCCAGACACCAGTCGATGGCCGCCTTGTCGGTCTGGCCGGGTCTGTGCTTCTCGTTGCCGAGGCGGTCGTGAAAATCCTTGTCGATCACTACGGTCGGCTGGCCCAGCGCCAGCGAGATCGCTTGTGCCCCTTGTCTCAGCACCTCCTCCGGACTGTTGGCGGTCGCCAGCCCCTGACTGAGGGAGAGCAGGGCATTGCCCAGCTGCTGGGTCTCGCGCAGGCCGATCAGCTGCTGGCGCTGGCGGGAGGCGAGGCGCCCCGCGGTCATGCCGACGATAAGCAGCACGAACAGGGTGAGCAGGTCGCTGTGGTTGGCGACGCTCAGGGAGAAGTAGGGGGCGGTGAACAGCAAATTGTGAGCGATAAAGCCCAGCACAGCTGCCAGCGTGGCGGGCACCAGACTGGTGGTAAGGGCAGTTGCCAACACCCCCAGCACGAAGATGAGCGGCAACGCTGCTGGTGGCAGCCAGTAGGAGAGCCCCCAGGCGGCGGCCGAGGTGATCCCCATGATGGTCACCGCCAGCAGGCTGTGGTGAATATCCTTCGGGGTCGGGACGCGCATTCCCACTTCGGGCTTCTGCTTCTCGGTATCGACCAGCGTGATTTCGAGCCCCTGCGCCTGCTTGAGCAAGTGCTGCACCAGCGAGCGGCGCCATGGCGCCTTGTGAGGTTTGCCGAGCAGCAGCTGGGAGACCTGCTGTTGTTCGGCGGTCTCCAGCAGGGTGTTGGCGACCGCCGGGCTGGATAGCGTCAGCACCTTGGCGCCGAGGTGAGAGGCGAGCGCCAGCGCCTGCTCCACATCGGCAGAGCGGCGGCCATTGCTGTCGACATGCACCACCAGCCACGGGAGCTGACGGCGCTGGGCAAAGCGGTGGCCGTAGCGCACCAGCGCCGAGCCGTGCAGGTCACCGAGGCAAACCATCAGCTTGCCCCGCAGCGGCAAGGTGCTCTTGCCTGCTGCCTGCCACTGCAGTTGCAGATCTCCCTCCACATGGCTGGCGGCAGTCTGCATCGCCAGCTCCCGCAATGCGGTGAGGTTGTTGAGGGAGAAGAAGGATTGCAGCGCCGCCTTGGCCTGATGGGGCACATAGACCTTGCCCTCCTTGAGGCGGCCGAGCAGCTCCTTGGGGGGCAGGTCGATCAGCACCAGACTGTCGGCTTCCAGCAGCACCTGATCGGGCAGAGTCTCCTTCACTCTGACCCCGGTGAGCTGCCACACCAGATCGTTGAGACTCTCCAGATGCTGCACGTTGAGGGTGGTGTAGACGTCGATCCCGGCGTTGAGCAGCTCCTCCACATCCTGCCAGCGCTTCTCGTGGCGGCTGCCGGGGGCGTTGCTGTGGGCCAGCTCGTCCACCACGGCGATGGCCGGTTTGCGGGCGAGCAGGCCGTCGAGATCCATCTCCTCCAGTCGCTGCTGGCGGTGCATGTGGATCTTGCGCGGCATGATGGCGAGCTTGTCGAGCAGAGCCAGAGTCTCCTGACGGCCGTGGGTCTCCACCACGCCGATCAGGATGTCGACCCCCTCCTTGGCCTGTTCCCGCACCGCCTGCAACATGGCGTAGGTCTTGCCGACGCCGGGAGCGGCGCCGAGAAACACCTTCAGCTTGCCCTTGTGCTCCTGTTCCAGGCTCGCCAGCAGGGCGTCGGCCCTTACCTCATCACGCATCCCCATGCTCCTGCATCAGACTCGTCAGCAGGGCATCAGCGCTTGCTACATCAGCCATTGTTATCCCTATCGAGCCAACCGCCCGTTTCGAAAATCGAGGTCATCACCAAACCGGAATGGGCGCCATCAGGCGCCCTTTTTATGATCCAGTTGCAGATTCAGCTGGAGAATGTTGACCACCTGCGGGCCAAGGATACCAGCTTGTGTGGCCGACTTGACCTGCTCCGTCAGTTGGGCGGGATCCAGTCCACGTTCTTTGGCGACGCGGTCGACCTGAGCCAGCACCGCATCCAGCGGCAGGTGGGGATCGAGGCCGGAGGCGGAGCGGGTCAGCATGGCGGGGGAGCGGGTTCCCGGCTGTGCCTTGGCGGCCTGTTCGGCAAACTCTGCCCGCAGCGGTGAGCTCATCCCCAGATTGCTGGCGCTGCCGCCTATGGTGTTGAAATCGCTGGCGGAGGGACGGGGATGGAAATAGTCAGCCCGCTCGAATTTCTGCCCCAGCAGGGCGCTACCGATGAGTTGCTGCTTGCTGTCGGTGAGCTGGCTGCCGTTGGCCTGCCAGGGGAACAGCAGTTGGGCCAGCCCGGTCACCGCCAGCGGATAACCCACGCCCAGCAGCAGGGTCAGGGTCAACAGGGTTCTGATTGCTATCATGATTCTCTTGCTCCAAAAGGATGGCTGGGGATGCGGGTCTGACTCGCATCCCGGTTATGTCGTTACACCAGACCCAGGCCGGTAATGACCAGATCGATCAGCTTGATGCCGATAAACGGCACCAGCAGGCCGCCGACACCGTAGATCAGCAGGTTGCGGCGCAGCAGGCTGGCGGCCGAGCCTTTCAGGTCGACACCACGCAGCGCCAGCGGCACCAGCGCCACAATGATCAGGGCGTTGAAGATGATGGCCGACAGGATGGCGCTCTGCGGGCTGCCCAGCTGCATCAGGTTCAGTGCCCCCAGTTGCGGGTAGGCGGCGATGAACAGGGCTGGCAGGATGGCGAAGTACTTGGCCACGTCGTTGGCGATGGAGAAGGTGGTCAGGGCGCCACGGGTCACCAGCAGCTGTTTGCCGACCAGCACCACATCCAGCAGCTTGGTGGGGTTTGAGTCGAGATCCACCAGGTTGCCCGCCTCCTTGGCGGCCTGGGTGCCCTCGTTCATGGCCAGCCCCACGTCAGCCTGCGCCAGTGCGGGCGCATCGTTGGCGCCGTCACCGCACATGGCGACCAGACGACCATCGGCCTGCTCCTGCCGGATATAGGCGAGCTTCTTCTCCGGCGTCGCTTCGGCGATGAAGTCATCCACCCCGGCTTCGGCGGCGATGGCGGCGGCGGTTTTCGGGTTGTCGCCGGTGATCATCACGGTGCGGATCCCCATGTGGCGCAGGATCTGGAAGCGGGCTTTGATGCCGGGCTTGATGATGTCCTTGAGGTAGACCACCCCCAGCAGTTTCTCCTGAGTGCAGACCAGCAGCGGAGTCCCACCCTGACGGGCGATGCTGTCGACTGACTTGAGCACCAGCTCAGGCACCGCCTTGCGGTCGAGGCTGAGGTAGTTCAACACGGCATCCACCGCACCCTTGCGATATTGATGACCGTTGCGATCCAGTCCGCTCAGACGGGTCTCGGCGCTGAAGGGGATCACCTTGTCATCATCCAGCTGGCTCGGCTTGGCCATGCTCTTGCTGGCCAGAGTCAGGATGGATTTACCCTCGGGAGTGTTGTCACCCAGCGAAGCCAGCATGGCGGCTTGCGCCAGCAGGGCCGGGTCAACGCCGGGGGCCGGGATCAGTTCGTCGGCCATCCGGTTGCCGAAGGTGATGGTGCCGGTCTTGTCCAGTAGCAGGGTGCGCACGTCACCAGCCGCTTCCACGGCACGGCCAGACTTGGCGATGACGTTCAGCTTCACCAGTCGATCCATACCGGCAATGCCGATGGCGGAGAGCAAGCCGCCGATGGTGGTCGGGATCAGGGTAATGAAGAGAGCGATCAGGTAGAGACGCGGTACCTGAGTGCCGTTGTAGTCGAGGAACCAGGGCAGGGTAGCAACCACCAGCAGGAAGATCAGGGTCAGCCCCACCAGCAGAGCGTCCAGCGCCATCTCGTTGGGGGTCTTCTGACGTTTGGCCCCTTCCACCAGTGCAATCATCCGATCCAGCGTGCTTTCGCCCGGATTGTTGCTGACGCGCACCCAGATCTCGTCGGAGACGACCGTCGTGTTGCCGGTCACGCCGCTGCGGTCGGTACCCGACTCGCGGATGACGGGGGCGGATTCGCCGGTGATGGCCGCCTCGTTGACCGAGGCGATACCGGCGATTACCTCGCCGTCGGCCGGGATCATCTCGCCGCTGCGTACCAGCACCAGATCCCCCTTCATCAGGCTGGTGGCGGGGACCCATTCGCCCTGACCATCTTTGGCATTCGCCACCCGGCGGGCCTTGAGCTGGCTCATGCCCGCTTTCAGGCTGTCGGCGCGGGCCTTGCCGCGACCCTCGGCCAGGGTTTCCGCGAAGTTGGCAAACCAGAGGGTCAGCCAGAGCCAGGCGGTCAGCTGCCAGGCCAGCGAGGGAACAACCCCCGAGAGGGGTTGCCCCATCAGGGATTCCACGGTCGCCATCACGGCGGCCAGCCAGAGGGTGAACAGGATGGGGCTGCCAAACAGCGCCTTGGGATTGAAGCGATAGAGGGCCTCAACCATTGCCTGGATGATCTGTGATTTCTGTTTTTTGCCCTTCACCTGAATGGTGTCGGTGCTCATTGCAGTGGACTTGCTCATTGGAAAGCTCCCAGCATCAGATAGTTGGCCATTGGCATCCGGATGGTGATCGACAGGGTCAGGTTCATCAGAATGCCCCTCCAATCAGGCTCAGATGTTCGGCCACCGGGCCCAGTGCCAGCACCGGCAGGAAGGAGAGGCCACCTATCAGCAGGACGGTGATGATCAGCAGGGTAACGAACAGCGGGCCGCTGATGGGGAAGTCCCCTTCGCTCGTCTCTTGACGGGGCGCGCGGGCTAGCTGACCGGCAATCGCCAGTACCGGAATGATGTAGCCGAAGCGACCGAGCAGCATGGCCAGACCGATGGCGATGCACTGCCAGTTGTCACCGGCGGCAAAACCGGCGAAGGCGGAGCCGTTGTTGCCGGCAGCCGAGGCATAGGCATAGATGAGGCGTGACAGACCGTGCGGGCCATCATGGCCGATGATGGTGCTGGCATCCGGCATCAGCAGGGTGACACCACCGATCACCAAAACCCCCACCGGCATGACCAGCATGCTGGCGACGACCCACTTCATCTCGGTGATACCGAGCCGTTTGCCCAGATAGGTCGGGGTGCGCCCCACCATCAGGCCGCACAGGAATACAGTCAGCAGCACGAACAGCATCATGCCGTAGATACCGGAGCCGACGCCGCCGAAGATGACCTCACCCAGCAGCATGTTGATCATGCCAACCATGCCGCCGAGCGGAGTAAAGCTGTCGTGCATGGCGTTGACGGCACCGTTGGAGGCGGCAGTGGTCGCCACTTCCCAGATGCTGGAGAGCACAGGGCCGAAGCGGCTCTCCTTGCCTTCCCAGTTGCCAGTCTCGGTGGTGAGGTGGACAAGGCCAGGATCCAGTTTCAGCTCCTGGGAGAGGGAGATGAAGAGCCCCAGCACCAGCATGAGGGTCATGGCACCGAGAATGGCGCGGCTGTGGGCCATGTCTTTCACATAGCGGCCCAGAGTGAAGACCATGGCTGCGGCGATGGTAAGCAGGGTGACCATCTCCAGCCAGTTGGAGAGGGCTGTGGGGTTCTCGAACGGATGTGCCGAGTTGATGCCGAAGAAGCCGCCGCCGTTGGATCCAAGCTGCTTGATGGCGATCTGCGAGGCTGCCGGGCCGAGCGGCAGCAGCTGCTCCTGACCTTCGATACCATGGAACGGCAGATAGGCGGAGAGGCTTTGCGGCACCCCTTGCCATACCAGCACCAGCGCCATAATCAGCGCGATGGGCAGCAGCACGTAGAGGCAGAAACGCACCAGATCCTGCCAGAAGTTGCCAAGGTTGATGGTCTGCTGGCGGGCGATACCGCGGAACAGGGCAATGGCGACGGCGGCACCCGTCCCTGCGGAGACGAAGTTCTGGGTGGTCAGGCCCACCATCTGGCTGAAGTAGGAGAGGCTGGCCTCACCGGAATAGGCTTGCCAGTTGGTGTTGGTCATAAAGCTGACCGCGGTGTTGAAGGCGAGTTGCCAACTCAGACCCGGCAGTTGTTGCGGGTTGAGGGGCAGCAATCCCTGCGCCATCAGGATCAGGAACAGCAGACCGAAACCGGCGCCGTTGAAGGCCAGCAGGCTGAGGGCGTAGGACTTCCAGTCCTGCTCCCGTCCATCGGTGCCACAACAAGCCAGCGTGGCGCGCTCGACCGGTGCCAGCCAGTGGATTTTGCCTTCAAATACCCGGTAGATGTAGTTGCCCAGCAGCGGTGCCGGCAGTAGAACCAGCAGCACGAAGGCCACCGGATAGATTATTTCTTGCCACATGTTCTAGTTCCTCACTCGTGGTCACGGTGCGTCAGGGCACGCATTGGATTGCTCACGAGGCTCGGTAGTTTGCTGGCCACCGGGTAGATAATTTCTTGCTGCATATAGGTAGTCCCTCACTCGTGACTGCGCGTGAGTGCGCGCATCAGATAGGCCATCAAGGCGAGGACGAGCAGCAGATATAGCCAATTCATATCGACTCCATTGAGATAATTAGCTGCGAGAGCCGATGTAAAACCATATCGACTCTGTTGGTGTCATTGACGTTGAAAAGGGTATGTAAAACAGGCGTAAAGGCGCCATAAAGCGCCATGTGGCAGGCGTAAAATCGGCGTAAAGAACGACGGATTTGCGAGAGAAATAGCGAGGAGGGAGTAAAAACCCGGCCTGAGCCGGGTTTGGGTGGAGGGATTACATGGTTGTCGAAGCCGGCTGCTCGTGACAGGCCAGCTTCAAACGTGCCTATCGCATTGTCACGAACTCTTCTGCGCTGGTGGGGTGAGGTGTGGGAACGCAGTTGTTGAAGTTGGCCTGATAATGACAGGCCAACTTCAAACGTACCTATCGCATTGTCACGAACTCTTCTGCGCTGGTCGGGTGAATGGCAACGCAGTTGTCGAAGTCTGCCTTGGTGGCGCCCATCTTCATGGCGACGCCGAAACCTTGCAGGATCTCGTCCATCGCAAAGCCGATGCCGTGCAGACCGACCACCTTCTCTTCCGGGCCGACACAGACCAGCTTCATCCGGGTGGGCTGGCGATGCTGGGTCAGCGCAGAGTACATGGCGGTGAACTGGCTGCGGTAGACCTTCACCTGATCCTCGCCGTATTCGGCGATGGCTTCCGGTTCGGTCAGGCCGATGGTGCCGATGGGCGGGTGGCTGAACACCACGGTCGGCACCAGATCGTAGTTGAGGTGCTCGTTCGGCTTGTTGTTGAACAGCCGCTCCGAGAGGCGGCGGCCTGCAGCGACAGCCACCGGGGTGAGCTGGATGCGACCCGTGTTGTCACCTACCGCATAGATGTTGGCGACGGTGGTGTTCTGGAACTTGTCGGTCGGGATAAAGCCCTTCTCGTCCAGCGTGATGCCTGCGGCGGCAAGATTGAGGTTGTCGGTAGCCGGTACCCGGCCGATGGCCCAGATCAGGCTGTCGACGGTGAGGTGGCGACCATCTTCCAGTTGCAGGGTCAGGCTGTTGTCAGCGTTCTTGAGCACGGCTTTGGGAATGGCGTGGGTGTGCAGCTTGGGCCCTTCCTGCGCCATGATTTCGACCAGTGTCTCGTGGATCATGGGGTCGAAGTTGCGTAGCGGTGCGTGCTTGCGCACCACCAGATGGGTCTCGGAGCCGAGCGCCTGCATCACGCCAGCGATCTCGACTGCGATGTAGCCAGCACCCACTACGGCAACCCGCTTGGGTTGGCTTTGCAGATCGAAGAAACCATCGGAGTCGATACCCAGCTCGGCACCCGGGATCGCCGGAATTTCCGGGCAGCCACCGGTAGCGATCAGAATGTGATCGGCCGTGTAGTGCTCGCCATTGACCTCGATGGTGTGGCTGCTGACGAAGCGGGCGAAGCCCTTGATGACGGTGATCTGGTTCTTGCCCAGCACGTTCTGATAGGACTGGTGAATGCGGCCGATGTAGGCCTGGCGGGACTCGACCAGCTTGGCCCAGTTGAAGTGGTTGAGGGTGGTGTCAAAGCCGTAGTCGGCGCCATACTTCAGGGCATCGGCGATCTGGCCGGCATACCACATGGCCTTCTTCGGTACGCAGCCTACGTTGACGCAGGTTCCACCCAACTCTTTGGCTTCAATCAGGGCAACTTTCTTACCGTACATGGCAGCCCGGTTGGCAGACGCAATACCGCCGCTGCCGCCGCCGATGGCGATATAGTCAAAATGCTGTGCCATTGCGAGGTTCTCCGCTCATTAAGAATGCAATCACAGCATGATGGGGATAAAGCGGCTGGCTCACAAGAGCCAGCACTCAGTTATGTTGGATCGGCAGGCGAATATGGAACTGGGCGCCCTGGCCTGGTTCGCTGGCACAATTGATACGGCCTTTCAGCAGTTGCACCACCAAGTTGTAGATGATGTGGGTGCCCAGACCGCTGCCACCCTGACCCCGCTTGGAGGTGACGAAGGGATCGAAGATGCGCGGCAAGATTTCTGGTGGGATGCCGCGGCCGTTGTCCGAATAGTCGATAAACAGCTCCTCTCCCTGCTGTTCCACCTTGATGGTGATCTTCTTCGGTTTGTCCCAGCTGTCGAACCCGTGGTTGATAGAGTTGAGGATCAGGTTCGAGTAGATCTGGGTAAAGCTGCCCGGGAAGGAGAAGATCGACAGCTTGGGATCGCACTGGATATCCACTTCGCACTGGCTCTTTTTCAGTTTGTGACCGAGAGATACCACCACCTGATGAAGGTTGTCGGCGAGGCTGAAGTTGTAGCGTGCTTCCGATGACTGGTCGACAGCCACCTGCTTGAAGCTGGCAATCAGCTCCGAGGCGCGCCGCAGGTTGCTCTGCAGCAGTTGCATCGATTCGTCGAGGTTGACGGTGAACTCGTTGAGATAGGAGCGCGAAAGCTGCTTGGAGTCGATATGGGACTTGAAGTCGGCGACCCGCTCCTGCAGGTAGGAGGAGGCGGTCACGCTGATGCCGATGGGGGTATTGATCTCGTGTGCTACCCCGGCCACCAGCGAGCCGAGGGAGGCCATCTTCTCCGACTCCACCAGGGTCTGCTGAGCCTGTTTCAGGTCGTCGTACGCCTTGCCGAGCTGGTTGTTGGCTTCGCTCAGGCTGCGGGTACGTTCCACCACCTTGCCTTCCAGCTGTTCGTTGAGCTGGATTATCTCCCGCTCGACCTTTTTCAGCTGGGTGATGTCGTAGCCGAAGCCGATCTGGTACTTGAGGTTGGGGCCATCGTAGAAGGGTACGAAGGTCCATTGCAGTACCAGCTCATGGGCCTGCTGGTCATGCATGATGACCTCTTTGTCGGCCAGTGAACCTTCCGCTGCCAGAATATCGTTCAGCTCTTCCCGTTGCGCCGGGCTGACAAAGAGATCCAGCCAGTTGTGCTGTAACAATTCTTGCTGGTGGTAGCCGGTCAGCAGTATGGCTGCCGGGTTGATGCTGGCGATGGTCAAATCCGGCTCCATGCAGCAGATGACCATGTTGGCGGAGTTGATCAGGGTGGCGGAGAAGTCCCGTTCCTTTTGCAGTTGTTCGACCGCCTGATGGCGAGCAACCAGCTCGTCACGCAGTCGGGTACGCATCTGGTTGAGGGTGGAGACCAGGGTATCCAGCTCATCGGGTTTCTTGCGTGGCTGCGGGCGGCCTTCCAGCTCCAGCGCCATGTCGAGCCGATCGAGGTTGAACTTCTGGGCGTAGTTGGCGATGCGGTTGATATGCCTGACCACCAGATAGTAAATGATGATCAGGATGCAAAATGAGACCACCAGGGTCTTGATGGTCTGGCTGACCATGATCAGCACCGATTTTTCGATGAGGCGCTGGTAGATCTGCTCGAGAGAGGCGGCAACGAACAGCTTGCCGACAATTTCACCCTGATAGGTGAGGTTGAATTCGCGGGAGATATCATAGCTTTCCCGCTCGACCCCCTGGGTCAGCAGCGGGACTTCGGAGTTGCCGAGCATCTCCTTGACCATCACGAACTGCATGTTGGGCAGGTTCATGATCCCTTCAATTTGCACTTTGACCTGCTCTTCATCCAGGTTCCACAAGCTGGCAGCGATGGGTTGCAGGAACGAGGCCTCGATCTGGCCGATGCTGTCTTCGATGACGGCGACATCCTTGCGGTAATCCCACGCGAGTTGCAGCGCCGTAATGATCATCGCCAATACGGTACTGCAGACCAGAATGTAGGAGAGCAGGCGATATGAGAGTCCGTTGCGGCCTACGGCCCTGGCGGTCTTGGTGAAGAGTCCTGACATGGCGTCCTTGCGGTCTGGATGTGGTGTTTTTTAGTTTAACTGCTTCATGCACTTATGTCGTCTTTCCTGCGAAGCATAAAAAAGGCCCCGTATCGGGGCCTTTGCATGTGATTGATGATTAATGTCCGCCGTTTGCTTTGGGCGGAATGGTTTCATCGAATACCGGCAAGGGTTTGTGCTCGGAAGCCAGATAGGTGTAGATCACCGGCAGCACGAACAGGGTGAACAGGGTCCCGATGGCAAGACCTGCCACGATGACGATACCGATACTGAAACGCTGTGCCGCACCGGCGCCAGCGGCGTAGAGCAGCGGGATCAGACCGGCAATCATGGCCGCCGTGGTCATCAGGATCGGACGCAGACGCACCTTGGCGGCCTGCATCACGGCTTCCATCCGGTTCATGCCGCGCAGCAGCTGCTCTTCCTTAGCTACTTCACAGATCAGGATACCGTGCTTGGTAATCAGACCCACCAGGGTGATGAGGCCCACCTGGGAGTAGATGTTCATGGTCGCCATACCCCATGCAAGGGCAATCAAGGCCCCGCTGATGGCGAGCGGTACAGAGACCATGATGACCAGCGGGTCACGCACCGACTCGAACTGGATTGCCAGCACCAGGAAGATGATGGCCAGTGCCAGCGCGAAGGTGGCATAGAGCGCATTGCCTTCGGTGACGAACTGACGGGCTTCACCCATGAAGTCGTAACGATAGCCTTGCGGCAGCTTCTCGTCGGCGGTGGTCTGGAACCAGTTGATCGCATCACCCATGGCCACGCCCGGAGCCGGAACGGCGCCTATGGTGGCAGAGTTCAGCTGGTTGAAGTGGGGCAGGGCGCGGGGCTCGCCAACCACTTCAATGCTGATCAGGCTGCCGAGCGGGATCGACTTGCCGTCGGCGGCCCGCACGTAGTAGCCCTTGATGGACTCCGGATTGAGACGGTACTTGCGCTCGACCTGCGGGATCACCTCGTAGGAGCGGCCATCCAGGTCGATACGGTTGACGTAACCGTCCGCCATCATGGTGCCCATGGTGATACCGATATCCTGCATGGTGATGCCGTAAGCACCCGCCTTATCCTTGTCGATGCGGATTTTCATGGTGGCGGAGTCGTAGTTCAGATCGAGATCCGAATAGACGAACTGACCGTTACTCTGCGCCGCTGCCAGAATTTCCCCGGCCACCAGGAACAGGCTTTCGAAGCTGTTGGGGGTGGTGATGACGAACTGGATCGGCAGACCACTCGATGCACCCGGCAGTTCCGGGAACTGGAAGGTGGTGATGGCCATGCCCGGGATGTCTTTCACCAGATTGGCGACCCGGTCCAGCACCTCTTTCTGGCTCGCTTCACGCTGGCTCCAGGGCACCATGGAGGCGATACCGAACGCCTGGTTGGCGTTGAACACCCCGGAGAAGACCTGGGAGAAGGCGATCTCGGGCTGGTCGTCCAGGATCTTGTTCACATCCGCCATGGTGTTTTCGATGTAGTCCAGGTTGGCGTTGGACGGTGCGGTACCCAGCACGGCCATTACCCCCTTGTCCTCTGACGGTGCCAGTTCGCTCGGGATGAACTTGAACAGCAGCGGCAGGCTGGCGAAGACGATGACGGCGAACACCACGATGACGGGGCGCTTTTTCATCACGGCGTGCAGCATGCTGTCGTAGCGATCGGTCATCCGCTCCAGCAGGTGGTGGACTGTGCTCTCGAATTTGCCCGGCTTCTCGTTGGCCTTGAGCATCTTGGAACACATCATCGGTGACAGAGTCAGGGCGATGATGCCCGAGACGAACACGGCGCCAGCCAGCGTCAGGGCAAACTCCTTGAACAGGGAGCCTGTGATGCCCCCCATCAGGGCTATAGGCGCGTATACCGCCGCCAGAGTAACCGTCATGGCGATAACCGGCACCGCAATTTCACGGGTACCGATAATGGCGGCCCGGAACGGTTCTTCCCCCTCCTTGATATGGCGGTCGACGTTCTCCAGCACCACGATGGCGTCATCCACCACCAGACCGATCGCCAGCACCATCGCCAGCAGAGTCATCAGGTTTATCGAGAAGCCGAACATATCCATCATCATCACCACGCCGATAAGACTGAGCGGAATAGTGATGATCGGGATGATGACCGCGCGGAACGAACCGAGGAACAGGGTGATGACCACCAGAACGATGGCGGCTGCCTCCAGGATGGTCTTGATAACCTCGTGGATGGACTCGTTGATCGCCACGGTGGAGTCATACATCACGTTGAGACGCATGGTGCTCGGCATGTTGCGCTCAAGGCTCGGCAGCAACGCCAGCACATCGTGGGCGATGTTGATGGGGTTGGCTGTCGGCGCGGCGTTGACCGCCATGACCACTGCTTCGCGGCCGTTGGCGCTGGCGCGATAGATGTCGTGGCTCTTCTCGAGGGTCACCTTGGCAATGTCGGAAAGGCGGATCACCTTGCCGTCACGGGTAGCAACGACCAGACGCTTCAGCTCGTCGACATCCTTGACCTGGGTCTCGGCGTTGCCGTTGAACAGGGTGAAGTAACCGGTCGCCTGACCTGTCGCGGACTGATAGTTGTTGCTGTTGAGCACCGTCATCACGTCGCTGGCGGTCAGGTTGAAGGCCGCCATCTTGGCCGGATCCAGCCATACCCGCAGGGCAAACTCGACACCGCCGTAGAGGTCAACCTTGGAGACCCCGCCCACGGTAAAGAGCTGCGGCTTGATAACCCGCTCCAGATAGTCGGTGATCTGGCTGGAATTGAGCTCCGGGCTGGTAAAGCCGAGGTAGAGCACTGCCGTGGTTGAACCGGTGGAGGAGGTGACCGACGGGTCTTCCGCCTCTTTCGGCAACTGGGATCGCACCGAGTTCACCTTCGCCAGGATGTCGGACAGCGCGGCGTTGGGGTCGGTGTTGAGCTTCATGTACGCGGTGATGGTGGAGCTGCCCAGCTGACTGGAGGAGGTCATGAAGTCGATGTTGTCAGCTTGCGCGACCGCCTGTTCCAGCGGTTGGGTGATGAACCCCTGGATCAGATCAGAACTGGCGCCATAGTAGCCAGTGCTGACGGTGATCACCGTGTTGGTCACCTCGGGGTATTCCCGTACCTGCATCTTGAAGATGGCCTGAAAGCCCAGCAAGGCGATCAGGAAGCTGAGCGAGATCGCCAGCACAGGCCGTTTTATAAATATGTCAGTAAATCGCATCGCAGATCTCCGCGCTTACAGCATCGGGGTTTGTGCCGGAACGGCCAGAGCATCGTTCTCGACCACATGCACCTTGGTGTCGTTGCTCAGGCGAACCTGACCCGACAGTACGATCTGGTCACCGGCCTGGATGCCAGAGAGCACATGCACATCGTTGCCACGGCGCTCACCGGCCTTGACCACAACCTGCTTGGCTCGCAGCACTTTCACCTTGTTACCCTCTTTGTCGGTCTCTTCGCCCTCTTTGAGCACGTAGACGTTCTGACCGTAAAGGGTGAAGGAGATAGCGGTTTGCGGGATCACAATCTGATCTTTCACCGTCGGCAGAATGATGCTGGCGCGGGCGAACATACCGGAACGCAGCTGACCGTCGTTGTTCGGAATGTCTGCCTGTACCTGGATCAGGCCGCTCTGGAAGTTGACCGCAGGCTCGATGGCGGTGATGTGACCATCAAACTGGGTTTGCGGATAGGCATCCACATTGATCTTGATGGTCTGGCCCAACTTGATTTTGGAGATATCGGTCTGGGGCACGGTGAAGCGCAGGCGCATCACGCTGGTATCTTCCAGGCGCACGATATCTGTGCCCGGCTGCAGATACTGACCGAGGAACACATTGCGCAGGCCGACCACGCCGCTAAAGGGCGCACGGACTTCACGACGGGCAATGGTCGCCTTCAGACTCTCGATATCTGCTTCCAGCGAGCGATAGGCCGCTTCCGCCTCATCCAGCTGCTCTTTGGAGATGGAGCTGGTCTTGTAGAGGTTCTGGAAACGATCGAACTTGGCTTTTGCCGCCGGCAGCTTGGCCTGGGAGGCGCGCAGATTGGCCCGCTCCACGGTGGAGTCCAGGCTCAGCAGCAGCTGGTCTGCCTTGACCGGTTTGCCTGACTCGAAGGTGATGGCGTCAATGGTACCTGCCAGTTCGGTGGAGAGGGTCACCCCCTGATTCGGTTCGATGAAGCCGATTGCTTCGATGGTCGGTACCCAATCCTGCGCCTTGGTCACCATGGCGGTGACGGGGAACTCGGGTTCCGGCCGGTTGGCCATGTACTGGGCAATCATCTTCTGTTTGAACAAATTGAAGCCGATGACGCTGCCAAACAAGGCGAGCGCTATCAGCAACATAATGGCCATCCACTTTTTCATGAACAGGCTCCTGAGGTGGAAAGATTGGGGGATAAAATGGCATTCCAGCTGGCCCGGATCGCGGTTTCCAACTGCGATTCGGTCAGCGTGATGTTGTGCACCCTGCACTGCAGGGCCAGATGCATGACACTGTCCAGACTCAACACCTGGAGTGCCCGTATCGGTAAATCAATAAACAATCCTTGTTCAACGCCCTGTTCAAAAAATCGGTCCAGAGGCTCCCAGGCAGCCAGAATGACAGGATTGGTCTCCAATTCTGCCCCTAGCGGAGAGCTCTCGTACTGCAATTTGCACCGGATAGCGTTGGGTTCGTTAACAAAAATGGCATGAATATTGAGCCATAATTGGCGAAATTGTTGAAATGAAACTTTATCGATTGCTACATCGGCCATGACCATGGGCACACACTGCAAGATAGTGTGCTGGTGCAGTTGCCGGATCAGATCATCCTTGTCGCCGAAGTAGCGATAGATGGTGCCGGTGGCAACATTGGCCTTCTTGGCGACTTCTGCAATCGACAGACCATGAAAACCCCGTTCACCCAGCACCTCATGGGCCGCGTTGAAGATGCTCTCTTTTTTATCCAGAATCATCAGTGTGACTTTCGATTGAATGAACGTTCATTCATTCTAGATGGGCATCAAATCAAGTCAAGGCTGCAAGGCGATTTGCGACTGCGATCTGCCCCTTTTCGGCTGGCAGCAGGGGAATAGTGGAAGAAAAGTGCGCAATGTGCTTGAAAAAACAACGAACAGTGTTTCGGTGACAGAAAAGTGTAGACAAACCAGCAACCATCATTAATAATGCGCCCCGTTCGACAGCGTAGCGCCCGTAGCTCAGCTGGATAGAGCGCTGCCCTCCGGAGGCAGAGGTCACAGGTTCGAATCCTGTCGGGCGCACCATCAAAAGTGCGTCGGTTAAACGGGCGTTGTTGTGGAACGAAAACAGCTGTGGTGGCTGTAGCTCAGTTGGTAGAGTCCCGGATTGTGATTCCGGTTGTCGTGGGTTCGAGCCCCATCAGCCACCCCATTTTACAGCTTGTCAGGTACGCGAAGGTGGCGGAATTGGTAGACGCGCTAGCTTCAGGTGTTAGTGCCCCCCGGGTGTGAGGGTTCGAGTCCCTCTCTTCGCACCATACTTGCTGTATGACGAGGATGACCATCAGGTCGTCTTTGTTTTTTTGAAGTAAACTATTTTGAAAGAAATAGCCTCGGTGATTAGCGCAGTCCGGTAGCGCATCTGGTTTGGGACCAGAGGGTCAAAGGTTCGAATCCTTTATCACCGACCACATTTAGAAAAACCTCGCTTCGGCGGGGTTTTTTGCTTTCTGGCCTCCGCTGGGCCAGCACTCTCTCCCTGTTACGTCTGTTTACACTCTATTTGGGCAGCGTGCCCCGCCTTTCGGTTATGCTTCAGCCTCGAGTCACTGACAACCGGATGTCATCGGCCCATTTCAGGCATTTTTCCATGAATAACAAAATTTCCTTTGCTTGCTCACCTGCCATGCTGGCGGCCTTGCTGCTGGGTGGCTGTACCATCAAGCCGCCATCCACTGATGTGATGATGGGCTCCATTGCTTCACAACCGCAGGAGGAGCGTTCTCTCTCCCCCTTGCTGACCAGCGGTGATTTTTGCGTTGCGGTGTCCCAGCAGAAGGTGTTGGCACAACCTTGCAGCGGAAAAGACGATCAACTGTTCGAGTGGGATCTGGGTGAGTTGCGCTTGCAGGATCTCTGTTTGCAAGCCAAAAACGACAGCGAGGTGATGCTGGCACCCTGTGACGGTCAGGCACAGTGGGAGTGGCAGAAAGACAAGCTGTTCAACAGCAAGGTTTCCCGCTGCCTCGATGTGGCCGGGCGACGCCATACCCCCGGCACGCCGCTGCGGCTGGCTGAATGCTACGGCGGGGCGAACCAGAGCTTCAGCTGGCAGCGGCCCAATCCCTGGCTGGAGACCCTGAAAAAACAAAGCCTCACATGGTGAGGCTTTGTTGAATCGAATGTCGGGATGAAGAGGATCAGGCGGCGCTGATGCTCTCCAGCTCGAACAGCTTCTCCAGATAGACGGCGACGCCATCTTCGTCGGAGGTGAGGGTCTGCTCATACTCCGGCAGCGCCATTTTCAGGCGGTCATGGGCGTTGCCCATGACGATGCCGCGTCCCACCATGGTCAGCATCTCGAAGTCGTTCATGCCATCTCCGAAGGCGATCGCCTCGGACATGTCGAAGCCGTTCTGCTCCAGCACGGCACGCACCGCATTGCCCTTGTGTACCCCGGCATGCATCACTTCGAGGCAGTCCGGCAATGAGAAGGTGACGTTGAGCTGATCGCCGTAGCGCTGGTTGAGGTGCGCCTCGATCTTCAGCAGTTTCTCGTGGTCACCGATGTAGAACACCTTGTTGATCTGCTCTTTCGGTTCCTGCTTCAGGTCATCGACCAGACGGTAGGTGAACCCTGACTCGTCGTGGAACTGCAGCAGCCAGGGCAGCTCCTCTTCCACCACCCAGTCATCACCCTGATAGACATTGAGGTGGATAGAGGGGTCGCGCTCCAGCGCAATCAGTTCGGCGGCGATCTCGGTCGGCAGCGGCTGGTTGAAAATCAGCTGATCCTGTTTGTCATGGACCACGGCGCCATTGGAGGTAATGAGGTAGATGTCCATCCCCAGCGCATCGCGGAAGCTGCGTACGTCAACGTGATGACGGCCGGTGGCGACCACGAATTTCACACCTTGTTCTACCAGGCGGTGCAGGGTATCCCGGGTACGGGGAGAGATCTGGTGCTGCTTGTTGAGCAGAGTGCCATCGAGATCGGATACAACTACCTTGAACATCATTACCTCGGCATCGATTGAAAACAGGGGCAGTTTACCTTAGCCCGCACTGTCACCCCATTTATTTAGGGTTACAAAAAATAGCCAGCTCAGAAGCGGGCGAAAAAGTCGACCGTCGCGGTCAGGGCGGGCTGGCGCTTGTCATCGGATTCGATAAACAGCTCGTGCCAGGCACCCTCGATGCGCAGTGGCTTGCCCCCTTCGCACCTGGCAATGGTGCAGAAGCGATCCTGAGCGGCATTGTCCACCACGCTGTCGTTGCCAGCCTGCAGCACCAGCAGCGGGGTTTTGATGGCGCCCGCATCGGCGATGGCGGCATCGGCACCTGTGATCCCCTGATAAATCCAGTGGGCGGTCGCGCCACCCAGCTTGATCTGCGGGTGCTGTTCGTAGATTTGGCGGAACGCTTGATAGCGGGGCTGGCTGTGAGTCAGTTCGTTATCGGCAAAGCCGTGATCCTGATAGGCACCCTGACCGGGGCCGTAGGGAGGCTCGCCAAGCCAGCCGCCGACCGTGCCTATGGTGCTCGCCAATCCCTTGGCCAGCCACTTGGGCAGACCGCCGAGATTGATGCCCAGCATGGGGGAGGAGAGCACGGCCGCCTTGATATCATCGGGCCAGCGCTCCAGATAGCGGGCCGAGATGGCGCCGCCCATGGAGTGGGCCAGCAGGAACAGCTTGGCAGGCTGGTCCGCCATGATGATCTGGTCGTGAAACTGCTTGAGATCGACCACATAATCGTCGAACTGGTCGACATATCCCTTCTGCGGGTCATCCAGCATCCGGTCGGACATCCCCTGACCGCGATGGTCGATAAGGTAGAGGCTGTAGCCCTGACGCCAGAGATCCCACGCTAGCTCCTGATACTTGAGGTAGCTCTCGACCCTGCCATTGACGATCAAGATGGCGCGATCGACCTTGGCTTGCCGTAGCGCAGCATAGCGGATGGTCACCCCATCCTTGCCCTTAAACTCTCTTTCCACCGCATGCTGGCGCCAGAAGTCTGGCAGGGTTTGCTGGTAGAGGCTGGGTACATCGGCTTCGCTGGTGAGCTGATAGGGATTGGTCACGGCAAGGGCTCCGGCAGAAAACAGGGTCAGGGCCAACAGGGAAAGAGAGAGGGGTTTCATTAGGCACACTCCTGTTGCCAATGGTGATAAAGGGCGGCGATATCTCCCGAGCAGAGCAGCGCCATGCTGGCTTGCAAGCGGGGCAGGGGCCAGTCCCACCACTGCATCTCTTGCAGCATGAGGATCTGCTCATCGCTGAAGCGACGGCGGATCGACTGGGCCGGGTTGCCGCCGACTATGGTGTAAGGGGCCACATCCTTGGTCACCACGGCGCGGGTGGCGATGACGGCGCCGTCACCTATGGTGATGCCGGGCATGATCATCGCTTCCGAGCCGATCCAGACATCGTTGCCAATCCGGGTGTCCCCCTTGCGCAGAAAGCCGCTGCGAGCCCCTTCGCCAAAGGTGTCGGGATTGAACGGGAAGGTGGAGACCCAATCCAGCCGGTGGCCCTGATTGCCCGCCAGCATGAAGGTGGCGCCCGAGCCGATGGAGCAGAATTTGCCGATGATCAGCCGATCCACCTCGCCCCAGAGGCCGCTCTCCCAGGTGTCACGGGTCGAGCCATCGCCGAGCAGGTAGCGGACGCAGTGATCCTCGAACGGCTTGCCGTGGTAGTAGCCGGAGTAGTAGCTGTAGTCGCCGGCCTCTATGTTCGGGTTGGTCAGGTGATCCCGGATGATTTGCGATTCCAGCCAGCTGCCAAAAGGGTTCTCCATCACTCCTCCTGCGGATTGTCCTGTTCGCTCTGCTGCGCCCACCCTTTGCGGGTCAGCTGCATCCGTTGCCACCACTCTTCGTCCGCCAGAATTTCACCGGCCGGGCCGAGCTGGGGGTAGGGCATCTCTTTCTCTTTGCAGAGCTGGGCATAGATAGGATAACCCCCCTCGAACAGGATGCTGTTCTGCTCCTCCAGCGTGAGCGGGCAGCCGCGTTGATAGCCGCCGGCCAGCTCGCGCTGGCGCTGCGCCTCGTAGAGGATGGCGGCGGCAGCCACCGAAACGTTGAGGGACTGCACCATGCCCACCATGGGGATGACGATATGGTGGTCGGCCAGGGCCAGCGCCTCTTCACCGATGCCGTGCTTCTCCTGACCCACCAGAATGGCGGTTGGTTTGGTGTAGTCAATGGCGCGAAAATCGACCGAGCTGTCGGAGAGGTGAGTCGCCAGGATCTGCATGCCGGAGGCTTTCAGCTCGGCAACGGCTGTGCCGATATCCGGGTGCAGTTTTACATCCACCCAGTTCTGGCTGCCGCGGGCGGTGCCTTTGCGCTTGTGGATCCAGGTTTTGGGCCAGACCGCGTGTACCCGGTGGATGCCGATGGCATCGGCGGTACGCACGATGGCGGCCAGATTGTGAGGTTTATGGACCTCTTCCATACAGACGGTCAAATCGAGCTGACGCTGGGCCAGCATATCGGTGATGCGCTTGAAGCGTTCGGGGGTCATGGCTTGTCTCTATAAAAGCAGCAGGCGGCTTGCGCCGCCTGTGTTCAGTTCTTCTGTCGGCTCACCTTGAGCACGTTGGGCATCACGCGGATCTTGCGCATGATGTTGGCCAGGTGGAGGCGGCTCTTGGTGGTGATGAGCAGGCTGACCTGATAGACCCGGCCATCCTTCTCTTCGGTGCTGATGGCGTGAATGTTGGCGCCGGTGGCGGCAATCACGTTGGCCAGCTCGGCCAGCGCACCCTGATGGTTGACGATTTCAATGCTGATGCCGGTGCGGAACTCCTGTTCCTGCTCCTTGTCCACTTCCCACTGCACCGGCAGGTACTTGTCCGGCTCCTTGCTGTAACCCTTGATGTTGCGACAAGCTTCCTGGTGGATCACCAGACCCTTGCCCGGGCTGATGTGGGCGATGATGGCATCCCCCGGGATCGGGCGGCAGCAGTTGGCGAAGGTGACCAGCATGCCGTCGGCACCCTTGATCGGCATCTTCTTGCTGCTGGACTTGGGTTGCTCTTCCGGCGGCAGTTCATCCCCCAGCATGCGGCGCGCCACCATGACGCTCATGGCGTTGCCGAGGCCCACATCGGCCAGCAGCCCCTGCAGGTTCTCATGCTTGGTATCGGCCAGCACCTGCTTGATGCGCGGCTCGGGAATGTCTTCGATATTCTTGGCGCCCAGCGCATGGTTGAGCAGGCGGCGACCCAGCACCACCGACTCTTCGGTACGCAGGTTCTTGAGGAACTGGCGGATCTTGGAGCGTGCCTTGGTGGTCACCACGAAGTTGAGCCAGGCCGCGTTGGGGCGAGCGCCCGGCGCCGTGATGATCTCCACCGTCTGACCCGAGTGCAGCGGGCTGCTGAGCGGGTAGGGGTGGCGGTCGACCCGCGAACCGACGCAGGCGTGGCCGATATCGGTGTGCACTGTGTAGGCAAAATCCACCGGCGTGGCGCCAGCGGGCAGCTCCATGATGCGCCCTTCGGGGGTAAATACGTAGATTTCGTCGGGGAAGAGGTCGGTTTTGACCCCTTCGATGAATTCAAACGAGCTGCCGGCGCTCTGCTGCAATTCCAGCAGGCTCTGCATCCAGCGCTGGGCGCGGATCTGGGCGGTAGTGCCCGAGCTGTCGCCATCCTGCTTGTAGGCCCAGTGGGCGGCAACCCCTTTGTCGGCCATCTGATCCATGAACTCGGTGCGAATTTGCACCTCCACCGGTACCCCGTGCGGCCCCACCAGAGAGGTGTGCAGCGACTGGTAGCCGTTGGTCTTGGGGATGGCGATGTAATCCTTGAAGCGGCCGGGGCGCGGCTTGTAGAGGCTGTGCATCTGCCCCAGCACCCGGTAACAGGTATCTATGTCCTTCACTTTTACCCGAAAGGCGTAGATATCCATTACCTCATGAAATTGCAGCTCTTTTTTCTCCATCTTGTTGTAGATGGAGAAGAGATTCTTCTCGCGGCCACTGACCTGATGTTCGATCCCAGCCTCACGCAGGCGCCCGCTGATCTCGCTCTGGATGGAGTCGATAATCTCGCGGCGATTGCCACGGGCGCGGCGCACCGATTCGCGCAGCACGCGGGATCGCATCGGATAGAGCGCCTCGAAGCCCAGCTCTTCCAGCTCGTTCTTCATGGTGTGAATACCGAGGCGGTTGGCGATGGGGGCGAAGATTTCGAGGGTTTCCCGGGCGATACGGCGGCGCTTGTCCGGTCGCAGCGAGCCCAAGGTGCGCATATTGTGGGTGCGGTCAGCCAGCTTGATCAGGATGACCCGGATATCCTGGGTCATTGCCATCACCATCTTGCGGAAGTTCTCGGCCTGCGCCTCTTTGCGATCGCGAAATTTCAGCTTGTCGAGCTTGGAGACCCCGGCCACCAGTTCTGCAACCGCATTGCCAAACTGTTCGGCCAGATCGGCCTTGGTGACAGAGGTGTCTTCGATGACGTCGTGCAGCACGGCGGCCATCAGGGTTTCATGATCGAGGCGCATGTCACCCAGGATTCGGGCAACGGCAACGGGGTGGGTGATGTAGGGTTCGCCACTGGAACGCATCTGGCCCTGGTGGGCATCACGGGCCACCACATAGGCTTGCTTGAGCTTCTCAACCTGCTCTGGCGGCAGGTAGGAACTGGCTATTTCTTTAAGGTTTTCAAATAAATACAAGACAGTCCCCGCAGCGGTGAAACGGCAATTCGTGGAATTGAGGGTATAGCCCTGAGTTTGCGAGGTTTTCGAGCGGTTGTAAATGGGGATGAACAGTCGGCACCCGGGCGGGTGCCAACCGGAGGAATAACTTAACCGCGGCCTTCGGCGATGGCAGCAACGGCAGCCAGCTCGGCGGCTTCCTGCTCTTGCTGTTCGTAGCGGTCCTGGGTGTCCATCACTTGATTGTTCACCAGACCCAGCTCGATCTCACGCAGGGCGATCACAGTCGGCTTGTCGTTCTCTTCGTCGACCAGGGGATCTTTGCCTTGTACCGCGATTTGACGAGCGCGGCGCGCGGCGACCAGCACCAGGTCAAAACGGTTACCTACCTGTTTTACAGCATCTTCTACAGTAACGCGTGCCATGCAGGACTCCAGTGTTTAGGCTTTCTGTATTTAGAAAAGCAGTGTTTAAAAATGACGCAAAAGTTTACTTGTTTTTGGCTTACTCTGCCAGTAGCTGTTGCAGCAAGTTTTTTTGAGCCTGTTGCTGGTGACGCATCTCCAGCCGTTGGCACTCAATAATGGACCTGAGCTGGAACAGCGCCTGCTCGAAGTCTTCATTGATAATGACATAGTCATACTCGTCGTAGTGCACCATTTCGGCAATGGCTTTCGCCATCCGGCCGGCAATCACTTCGGCGCTGTCCTGACCGCGCCCAATCAGGCGGCGTTCCAGCTCTTCCCGGCTGGGGGGCAGGATGAAGATGGATTTGGTCGGCATCTGCTCGCGGATCTGGCGGGCACCTTGCCAGTCGATGTCGAGGAATACGTCGATCCCCTTGGCCAGACAGGCTTCGATGGCGGCGCGGGAGGTGCCGTAGTAGTTGCCGAACACTTCGGCCCACTCCAGAAAATCACCGCGTTCGATCAGCGCCTTGAACTCTTCCACCTGAACGAAGTGGTAGTGGACGCCGTGCTCTTCGCCAGGACGGGTGGCGCGAGTGGTGTGGGAAACCGATAGCTGCATCTTGCCAGCTTGATTGTGGTTGGTCAGCAAGGCATTGAGCAGACTGGATTTACCCGCGCCGCTCGGAGAAGAGATGATATAGAGAGTGCCTTGTTGCGCCATATTATTACCTTTAATCGAAACCGCTGTTTTGGTTGTAGCAGAGACCGCCGTCTTGTGCCCGAAAGGGAGACAGCCAAACGCAAAACGCGGAAAATTCTTGAGTCAGGAGGATGTAAAGGCGGCGAATTTTACCAGAATGCGGCGAATAAAAAAACGGCCGGAATCATATTCCAGCCGATCAAAGTATTCGTAGCTTGCTGCGGGAGCGTAACCCACATCAGCCTGCATTGTGCCTTTGGCTGAGGGCAGAGGCTATCAGGTTATCCCTGCCTGATGGCTCGGAATTCCCGAGGTGCCCTGTCACTACGGCAGCTGACGATCGGCACTGAGCCGATCGAACGCGGCGATCACCTGCACGCTGGTGATTTTTCGCATGGCCTCCGGGTCCTTGAGGCGGGTGCGCCAGCTCAATTCGGCCAGCGACTTGCCGGTCTCCTGCTCGACCAGCTCCTGATAGACGCTGACCACGTAGTCGCGGCAGAGATATGGGCCGGTACGCGCCGGATTGTGGTGGGCATAGAGGCCGATCACCGGCGTGCCGACAATGGTGGCCATATGGGAGGGGCCGGTATCGGGGGCCAGTACCAGACTCGCCTCGCCAATCAGTGCCAATAACTGCTTGAGGTTGGTTTGCCCCACCAGATCGACCGGCTTGCTCTGGCTTAAGCGCTGGATGTCGGCAGCCAGATCCCGCTCCAGCTTGGCCGGCCCGCCACAGAGATAGACCTGAAAGCCCTTGCTGGCGGCGTGATCCGCCAGCGCGGCATAGCCTGCGGCCGTCCAGTTCTTGAAGGCCTTGCTGGCGGCGGCGCAGATCAGCAGGGTCGGTTTGCTGCCAATTTTCTCCTTTGCCCACGCCTGATGTTCGGCGCTGATGGGCAGTTGCCAGTCCGGGGTCAGATCCTTGATGCCGAGCTCTTTGGCGAAGGCGAGGAAACCATCCAGCACATGGGGGGAGGCAGGCGAAGGCACCTTGTGGTTGGTGAACAGCCATTGGCCGTCGTTGGCCCGTTCCCGATCAAACCCGAGTTTGACCTTGGCGCTGATGCCGAGGGTGGCGATGCTGGCCCGCATCGCCGCCTGCAGGTGGAGCAGGGCATCGAATTTGCGTCCCTTGAGGGTCTG
>NZ_QAJD01000030.1:12776-15096 GCF_003061465.1 Aeromonas sp. HMWF017 | reverse complement strand
GATCCAGGTGATACGGGTCTGTGGCCACTCCCGTTGGATGACGCGCACCAGCGCCAGTGCGTGGCAGCAATCCCCGATGGCGGAGAGCCGCAGGATGCAGATGGAGGAGGGGGGCGTTTGAAATAGCGGCATGTTGTGGCGCACAGCTGGCAAAAAGGGTGGATGGCATTATGCAAACTCCCCTGTGGATTGTAAAATTGCGCACAATCGTCAGCCGGGCTTTGCCACCCGAATAGCCGCCATGGCTGGCACATGTTGCGGGCATGCCACAGTCGCAGCCTCATCGCCCATAAACAGGGGCGATCAACGACCCACCGAGCGGGATCTCCACGATGCGAGTACAGACCGAACACAACCAGATCTGCTGGTATGCCGAAGGGGCCTTTCGCGACCCCTCTCCCCAGTTATTCGATCCTGCCTGGTGGCAGAACAACCGTCAGGTGGTGGGGACCTCCATCGGGCGGGGAGTGACCTGGTTCGTCAAGGATGAGTCCCGCCATCTGGTGCTGCGCCACTACTATCGCGGCGGCATGGTGGGCAAGGTGGTGCGGGATCGCTTCTGGTTCGAAGGGGTCGAGTCGAGCCGTGCCATGGCCGAATACACCCTGCTGGCCAGGTTGTGCGAGCTGGGGCTGCCGGTGCCGCGTCCGTTTGGCGCCCGTATGGTCAAACAGGGCCCCTTCTATCGTGCCGATATCCTGATCGAGCGAATTCGCGGTGCCAAGGATATGGTGGCGCTGCTCAAGCAGGGGCCGGTGGCGACCGAGGTGTGGCACAAGATAGGTCAGACAGTGCGTCAGCTGCACGATGCCGGGGTCTATCACGCCGATCTCAACAGCCACAACCTGCTGCTCGATAAAGAGGGCAAGGTGTGGGTGATCGATTTTGACAAGGGTGCGATCCGCTCCCCCGGCGAATGGCAGAAGGCCAATCTGGAACGCTTGCTCCGTTCATTCAATAAAGAGTCTCAACTGCATACCAGTTTCCACTTCGTACCGGAGAACTGGCAGACCTTGATGAACGGGTATCAGGGAAAAGCGATCTGACCCTGTTGCTCGGCGTGAACGCCAATGTTACTTATTGAGCAGGTATTCAGATCCTGTTTCGAGGCGCCCCATGGAAATGCTCAAGACACCTTTGGTCGATGTGACTGCCCGGCTTGATCCGGGTCTGCTGTCTGATGCCATGGCGCTGCTGGAGGCGGGGATCTGGAGCTGGTCAGCCCAACATGGACTGCAGCGTGATCCCTCCTGCCTGCGCCTGTTGGGATTGGGAGAGTGCTGGCCGGATGATCTTGGCTGGCTGGATCGGGTGCATCCCGACGATGTTGCCCGGCTGGAAGATGCCCTGCTCGCCTGCCAGAGCGGCCGCAGCAGCGGTCTGCGCCTCGAATACCGCATTCTGCATCATCACGGTCACTACATCCGGCTGGAAGAGCGGATGCGTCGCGATGAGCGGGGCTATCTGCTGGGGGTTGTCCGTCACCTCGATCCCGCTGCCGTGCTGGTGGAGGAGCGACATGGCACCGATCCGCTGACCGGTCTGGAGAGCCGTGGCCGCTTCGAGCAACTGCTGGAGGAGCGGCTGGCGACCGAGAGCGGCACTTTCAGTCTGCTGCAGTTTTCGGTCGATCACATGGCCAAAATCCAGCAGTTGTTTGGTGAAGCGGCTTGCGACGCCATGCTGGCCAAGCTGGCGCGTATCGTACGTCACGAACTGCGGCGGGAAGATCCCTTCGCCCGCTGGGATGAGGACGGTTTTATCCTGATGCTCTCCCAGACCGAGCGGATGAGTGCGCTGGAGATCGCCGAGCGGCTGCGCCTCGAGATTGCCGATGCCAGCCTGCTGTCACAGCGGCCGGTCACCGTCAGCATCGGGCTGGTGCAGAGTCAGGCTGGCGAGCAGCTCGATCATCTGCTGGCCCGGCTGGCCAGCTGTCACAGTCAGGCCAGACGGGAGCACAACACCGTCGTCGGCTGAGTGCGGTCAGGGTAGGCCGCGCTTGTCACGCTGGCAGACCCAGAGCGAGGCCAGCATCAGCAGGCCGCCGATGGTCAGTCGGGTCAGGTCGGTATCCTTGCCCCAGAGCAGCAGATTGACCAGCAAGCCGGCCGGAATGAGCGCATTGTTCATGATGGCCAGCACCCCGCTGGTGACCAGCGTCGCCCCCTTGTTCCAGAGGAAGTAGCCGAGGCCGGAGGCACCCACCCCCAGCCAGAGCAGAATGCCCCACTGCAACCCTGACGTCGGATATTGCGGTTTGCCCAGCAGCCACCAGGCGGGCAGTGCGATCACCAGCGCCCCCAGATAGAAGCAGCCG
>NZ_QAJD01000030.1:0-12744 GCF_003061465.1 Aeromonas sp. HMWF017 | reverse complement strand
TGCCAGCAGTACCTTGTAGCCCACCTGACCCAGGGCGAAACAGAGGTTGGCCCCCTGCACCACCAGAAATCCCAACACATAGCTTTCGGTCAGGCCGTCGAAGCGGATGACGGCAGCCCCGAGCACCGCCAGCAGGGCGCCCCACAGATAGGTAGGCTTGAAGCGGCGCTCCAGCAGATCGTGGAGCAGGGTGACGTAGAGGGGGGTGAAGATGGTAAAGACCAGCACTTCCGGCACCGTCAGCAGCAGGAAGGAGTGGTAGTAGAAGAGATACATGATGCCGAGCTGGATGGCGCCCAGCGCCATCAGCTTGGCCGCCAGATCGGGGCGCAGCCAGCGGCGGCGCAGGAAGGGGAGAAACACCAGACTGGCGAGGGCGATGCGGGTCAGCACCGAGAAGTAGGCATCCACCTGACCGGCGAGGTAGACCCCGATCAGGCTGAAGGAGAATGACCAGAGCAGGGTGACCCCTATCAAGTAGTTCATGTGTTTGATTTATCATCAGTTGTCAATTTTAAGGGGGCTATGATGGCCGAGATGGAAGCGGCAATCCAGCGTTTATGGGCGCGATTGCCACAGGTCGGAGCATTTTCCTTTACCGCCAGCAATAGCGAGGGGTCGGCGACCGACTGGAATGGTCGGGGCGAGGGGCGTGTGCAGGTGACCGATCATCAGGGGGGCTGGCTGTTTAACGAGCAGGGCCGTTACATCACGCCCCATGGCAGGGAGCTCGCCATGCACAACTGCTTCTGGTGGCAGCGCAGCGAACGGGGGATCCGTCTCTCCCATCTGCGCTATCAAGCGCCGGTCGAACTGTTCGAGCTGCTGCCGCAGGGGGATGGCCGCTGGCTGACCGCTGAGCCCCATCTGTGCGGGGCGGATCACTACAGCGCCGAGCTGACCGAGATCGACGGTGGTTTTCTGCTGAGCTGGCAGATCACCGGGCCGCGCAAGAACGAGCGACTCAGCTATCGCTATCTGATCTGACGCCGGCTGGCAGGCATAAAAAAACCGGCGCAGAGCGCCGGTAGCGGGGGACAAATCGGAGGTTTTTTAAAACAGTCCCAAAAACAGGAGAGATAGACTCTCGTCACACATTCAGAGATGGACTTCAGGCATTCAGGGCATAGCTCAACATGGCTTGCAGCTTGCTATCGAAGAACCAGGGCAGCACTACCATCAACAACCCCAGCATGCCCGCCAGTCGCTGGCGATACTGCCAGCCGGCAATCAGCACCAGACCGCCGCACAGTGTGGTCAAGATGCCTGACATAGGGTTGCCTCACGCTGTACACGACGCTGCTGGGCCCACTGGTTCATGGCGACCGAGCCGAGGATCAGGGCCAGGGCCACGCCGGTGGTGGGGTGGATCTGCTCGCCGAGGAACAGGGCGCCCAGCATCACGCCGAACAGCGGCACCAGATAGTTGCTGAAGGAGGCGAACGTCGGGCCAGCCTTCTGGATCAGCGCCATGTAGAGGAAGTAGACCAGACCGGTACAGAGGGTACCCAGCACGGTGATCGCACTCAGGGCCTGTGTGCTCGGCAGGGTCAGGCTGCTGAGGTCAACCATGAAGGGGGCGACCAACAGCAACTGGATTGCCGAGGAGATCAGGATATTGCGGGCGACCACGACCGGATGGTCCTTGGCGAAGCGCTTGATCATCAGCAGGCCGATGGCGAAGCAGCTGGCACCCAGCAGGATGGCCATGGCACCGAGCAGACCGGCGTTCATGCCCTGGGAGAGTTTCGGCCAGAACAGGGTGAGTACACCGGCAAAGCCGATGATCACGGAAAGCAGACCGGTTTTGGTGATTCTTTCACCAGAAATAAACAGCGGTGCAGCCAGAATGGTCACAAACGGGATACAACCCATGACCACGGCGGCGATGGCGCTATCCACATACTGTTGGCCCCAGGCGACCATGATGAAGGGGATGGTGGCATCCAGCAGGGCGATCAGCATATAGGTGCGCCACGGGGTGTGCTCACTCTTGAGCCGCATGAACAGGCAGAGCAGACCCAGGGTCAGGCTGCCGCACAGGGCACGACCGGCAGCCACCAGAATGGGTGGCAACTCGGCAACGGCCTGGTGCATGAAAATGAATTGGGAACCCCACAGCAGGCCAATGGCCAGCAATAACAGATAGCTACGCATTTGAATCTCCGATGTATTAAGCCAGCGCATTCTAGGCAATCTGTTACTATGGTAAAAATGAATTGTTGGCATTTAACTATGGCTAATATCGATGGATAGCTCGCTCGCCCGTCTCGACCTCAACCTGCTCGCCGTATTCGACATGCTGATGCAGGAGCGCAACGTCACCCGTGCCGCCGAACGGCTGCATCTCTCCCAATCCACCGTCAGTCACGCCTTGGGGCGGCTGCGGGTGGCGCTGGATGACCCGCTGTTCGTGATGAGTCGGCGCGAGATGATGCCGACCGAGCGGGCCAAGGCGCTGGCCGGGCCGGTGCGCCAGGCGCTGGCGATGCTGGAGCAGGGATTGCGGCAGGCCAAAGGGTTTGATCCCGCCACTGCGCGGCGGATTTTCCGCATCGCCACCCCGGGCTCGGTGGAGCACGGGCTGGTGCCGGTGCTGGTGGAGAGGCTCCATCGGCAGGCCCCTCACTGTCGGCTTGAGGTGTGCGAGCTGGCCGACAGCAACTACGAGCGGGAGCTGGAGAAGGGAGAGCTGGATCTGGTGATCGGTTTCGCCGGGGCAAATCATCTCTCACCCCGCTTGTGGCGGGAGGAGTGGTTCAACAACCCGCTGGTTTGCCTGTCGCCGCTCGGCAGCGAATTGCCCGATGTGCTGACCCCGGTCGAGCTGGTGAGCCGTCCCCACATCCACACTTCCAGCTGGGGTCACAGTCAGGCGATGGTGGAGCTCTGGCTGGCCCGCTTCGGGGTGGAGCGGGAGCTGGGCGTGCGGTTGCCGAGCTTTATGGCGGTGCCGCCACTGATGGCGACCGGCCGCTATCTGGTGGTGGTGCCCGAGATGATCGGGCGCCACTTCTGCCGCTACTACCCGCTGCGGATGCACCAGCTCGACCCCGCCATCCCCATCATCTACCTGATGGCGGGGCATCCACTGACCGCCCACGACGAGGCGATCGGCTGGTTCAAGAGCCTGCTGCACCAGCTGGTGTTCGACCTCTACGGCGACGATGCGCTCGGGACCCCCGCTCAGCGGATGCTGGCGAAGTAGTCGAGCCCCATGGCGCTTTTCACCTCCGCCAATACCTCATCGGTGATGGTGCGAGCCTGCTCGGTGCCCTGATAGAGCAGTTCCAGCAGCATCTTCTTGTCGGCAATGGCCGCGGCACGGCGCTCCCGCATCGGGGCGAGCAGGGTCTGCAGGCAGTCGTTGAGCACCTGCTTGCAGCGCATGTCCCCCAGTCCACCGCGTCGGTAGTGGGCCTTCATCTCGGCGACCAGCGCCTTGTCGGGGTGGAAAGCATCGAGATAGGCGAACACCGTATTTCCCTCCACCTGACCCGGATCGCTCACCTTGAGGTGGTTGGGGTCGGTATACATGGCGAACACCGCCTGTTTGACCTCTTCCGCCGACATGCCCAGTTCGATGGTGTTGCCGAGGGATTTGGACATCTTGGCCTTGCCGTCGATGCCGGGCAGGCGGCCGGTGTCGCTCAGGATCGGTTGGCACTCGGTCAGCACCTCTTTGCCTACCAGAGAATTGAAGCGGCGGACGATCTCGTTGGTCTGCTCCAGCATCGGCAGCTGATCTTCCCCGACCGGCACATGGCTGGCGCGAAAGGCGGTGATGTCGGCGGCCTGACTCACCGGATAGACCAGAAAACCGGCCGGCAGCGTGCGTTCGAACCCTTTTTGCTGGATCTCCGCCTTGACGGTGGGGTTGCGCTCCAGCCGGGCGACGCTGACCAGATTGAGGTAGTAGCAGGTGAGCTCGGCGAGGGCGGGCAGGGCGCTCTGCAGGCAGAAGGTGGTCTTGGCCGGGTCGAGGCCGACCGCCAGATAGTCAGCCATCACCTCCAGTACGTTGTCGGTCACCTTGGCCGGGTTGTGGCCGTTGTCGGTCAGCGCCTGCAGATCGGCGATCATCACGAATTGACGGTAGTGGTGCTGGGCTTCGACGCGCTGGCGCAGGGAGCCGACATAGTGGCCGATGTGCAGTTTGCCGGTTGGACGATCGCCAGTCAGGATAACGGGGTTGTGCATGTCACTCTCTCCAGTTGGGTGAGCCGGGAGGCGACAAAGGGATAAAAACAGTTGACCGCCTCTCGGCGGTCACGGTGTTTTCTTTGGGAAATCTAGAATAGAAACGCGGTGCCGCCTGTTTAGGAGCAGCACCACCAGTAGTTGTGATTGAATGCGGTCATGTTCATAGCAAATCAAACTACGCCGGTTTCATCACTTCTGCAAGGGGACGACCAGCAGATCGCACGGTACGGTATTCATCAGCTGACGGGCGCTCGAGGTAAGCAGGCTCCAGAAGCTCTGGCGATGGCCGCACACCAGCAGGTCGATCTCGTACTCCTTGACCGCCTGATTGACCCGCTCGCTCAGATCGCCGCAGATCACCAGCTTCTTCTCGATGGGATAGTCCACCGAGGCCAGGAAGGCCTCCAGCTTCTCTTTCGCTTCGGCGATCACCTGATCCTGCACGTTGTCGATGTCGATATCGATCATCTCGGTGTAGAGATCCTTGAGGTCCACATCGACATGGATAACCGACAGCTTGGCGCCGTTGGAGCGGGCTCTGTCCACCGCCTTGTCGATCACCTTGCGGTTATCTTCAGAGAGGTCGATCGCGGCCAGAATATGCTTGTAATAGGTTGTTCCACTCATGGGGGTTCTCCTTACCGATCCTTCAGCCCACTATACCAATCTCTGCTGAAACTAAAATGGTGTCTCAGGCACAGTTTTGGGATTTAAATGAGTTTAATTTCCTGTGGCACAGGGTCAGTCACTCAGTTATTAACCATTATTTGCCTGTAAATTAAACAAGAGTTTGAAGCCGGTCACACCCCTCGGCTTGCCGATCAGGGGGGAGAGGCATAGGATGGGCCCGTGCTTCGCAATGAACACAAAACAACAAAAAGCATCTGAATACCGCTTTGGGGAGCCACGTGCTCCCTTTTGTTTTTCTGCCTCATTCCCCGCTGCTTTTCTTGCTGATAGCGATCCGGCATCAAGTTAATCTCCCGCGACTTGGTTATGCTGTAGCCAGTTTCTTTGGAGGCCTTCTCATGATCATTCATCCGCAGATCCAGGGCTGTGTTGCCCGCAACTGTCACCCCATCGGCTGCCGCGCCGCCGTGCAGCAGCAGATCGAACGCATCAAGGCCGCTGGCCCGTTCAACGGGCCCAAGCGGGTGCTGGTGCTGGGGGCCTCCTCCGGTTTCGGGCTGGCATCGCGCATTGCGCTCGCCTTTGGTGCCGGTGCCGACACCATCGGCATCTCCTTCGAGCGTGGCCCCTCTGACAAGGGATTGGGTAGCGCCGGTTGGTACAACAACATCTGGTTTCGCAAGGAGGCGGAGCAGGAGGGGCGTATCGCCATCAACCTGATCGGTGATGCCTTCTCCGACGGCATGCGCCAGCAGGCCATCGACACCATACGCCAGCAGCTGGGGCAGGTGGATCTGGTGATCTATTCGCTCGCAAGCGGCATCCGGGGGCTGCCCGATGGCACGCAAGTGCGCTCGGTGCTCAAGACCACCGGCCAGCCATTTAGCGGCTGGGGGCTGGATCTGGAGCGCGATACCCTGGTGCAGCAGTCGCTGGCGCCTGCCACGCCGGAGGAGATCCGCGATACCGTCACCGTGATGGGGGGCGAGGATTGGCAGCTCTGGATGCAGGCGTTGCAGCAGACCGATTGTCTTGCCCCCGGTGCGCAAACCGTCGCTTACTCCTATATCGGCCCGGAATCCACCTATCCCCTCTATCGGGATGGCACCATCGGTTATGCCAAGGAGCATCTGCACGCCACCGCCGAGACCATCAACCTGCAGCTGGCCGAGATTGGTGGTCACGCCTGGGTGTCGGTCTGCAAGGCGCTGGTGACCAAGGCGAGCGCCTATATTCCGGTGTTGCCGGTTTATCTGGGCCTGCTGATGGGGGTAATGAAGGAGCGCGGTGTGCACGAAGGCTGCATCGAGCAGATGCAGCGACTGTTTGCCGCCAAGATGTATGGGGCCAATGGGGTGGTGGCCGATGGCAACCGGCTGATCCGGATGGATGACCATGAGCTGGACCCGGCCATTCAGGCCGCCGTTTCGGCGCTCTGGCCCAAGGTGACGCCGGACAATTTCCACGCGCTGGGGGACTTTGCCGGGCTGCGGCAGGATTTTATGCAGCTCAACGGCTTCGAGCTGCCGGGCGTCGATTATGCTGCGCCGGTGGATGTCGCCTCCCTTGGCGAGCTGACCCCCTGAGCTGAAAGAAACGGGATCTCCCTCTCGTTGGCGGGTTGATTCGCGGCGGGAGTGTGGCGACAATCGATACCAAATCACTGAGGAGAAACAAGATGCTGGCCCAAGCCATGATCGAGAAGTTGAACGAGCAGATTAACCTGGAGTTCTACTCCTCCAATCTCTATCTGCAGATGAGCGCCTGGTGCGAAGACAAGGGCTTTGAAGGGGCGGCGACCTTCCTGCGCCAGCACGCGGTCGAGGAGCGCCAGCACATGGAGCGTCTGTTCACCTATGTGAGCGAGACTGGCGCCATGCCCAAGCTGGGTGCCATCGATGCCCCTCCCCACGAGTTCAAGTCGCTGGGCGACGTGTTCCGTACCACCCTGGAGCACGAGTACCACATCACCAAGTGCATCAATGGTCTGGCCCACGTAGCCTTCACCACTCAGGACTACTCCACTTTCAACTTCCTGCAGTGGTATGTGGCCGAGCAGCATGAAGAGGAGAAGCTGTTCAAGAGCATCGTCGACCGTCTGGGTCTGGTGGGTGAAGATGGCAAAGGCCTCTACTTCATCGATAAGGAGCTGGCCGAACTGGCCAAGGGCGCCCCTGCCAGCATCATGGACAGCAACGCCTGATAGTCGTGGACACTTAGTGTTCAGCCAGTACAATAACGGCCCTTTTAAGGGCCGTTGTTTATTCTGGTGGGCAGTCACCGTTGTGATGTCAGCCAGAGGCAATCACGGTTCTGGCCAGGTGCCGTTTCTATTTTGATAAGTGAGTGATGATGAAGCAGGTCGATGTGGTGGTGATCGGGGCCGGTGCGGCCGGATTAATGTGTGCGGCGCAGGCGGGCTACCGTGGCCGCTCCGTGCTGGTGCTCGACAACGCCAAGAAGCCGGGCCGCAAGATCCTCATCAGTGGCGGTGGCCGCTGCAACTTCACCAACCATCAGGCTGGCGCTCACGCCTACCTGTCGGAGAATCCCCACTTCAGCAAGTCGGCGCTGGCCCGCTACACCCAGCAGGACTTTATCGATCTGGTGGATCGCCACGGGGTCAACTATCACGAGCGCACTTTGGGGCAGCTGTTCTGTCTCGAGAGCGCCAAGGATATCGTCGATGTGCTGCTCACCGAGTGTGACTGGGCCGGGGTGACCCTGCAGTTCCAGACCGAGATCCTCACCGTCAGCAAGCAGGACGAAGGCTTTGTGCTGACCACCAGCAAAGGTGAGATCGGCTGCCACTCGCTGGTGGTGGCGACCGGCGGTCTCTCCATGCCCAAGCTGGGTGCTACCCCTTATGGCTTCAAGCTGGCGGAGCAGTTCGGTCTCAAGGTGCTGCCGACCCGCGCCGGACTGGTGCCCTTTACCCTCCATCAGGCCGAGAAAGAGGCGTTCGCTGATCTGGCTGGCATCAGCCTGCCGGTAGCGGTGACCGCCGAGGATGGCACCCGCTTCAAGGAGGCGATGCTGTTCACTCATCGTGGCCTCTCCGGCCCAGTCATCCTGCAGATCTCCTCCTACTGGCACGCCGGCGAGAAGATCCACATCAACCTGTTGCCGGAGCTGGATATTCCGGCTGCCCTTCGTGAATGGGCGCAGGCACACCCCGCGCAGGAGCTGAAAACCGTGCTGGGGCGCGAGCTGCCCAAGCGCTTCGTCGACAAGCTGGTGGAGCTGGGTCAGCTGGTCAGCAAGCCGATGCGCCAGTACAACGAGCGTGAGCTGGAAGCCGTGGCCAACCTGCTGGGTGACTGGCAGATCCTGCCCAACGGCACCGAGGGCTATCGTACCGCCGAAGTGACTCTGGGCGGCGTTGATACCAACGAGCTCTCCTCCAAGACCATGGAGGCACGCAAGGTGCCCGGCCTCTACTTTATCGGTGAAGTGGTGGATGTGACCGGCTGGCTCGGTGGCTACAACTTCCAGTGGGCCTGGTCCTCCGGCTGGGTGGCTGGGCAGTACTGTTGATGTCACAGGGGCTGGTTTATCCGGCCCCGATTTATTGGTCGGGGTTATAGTGATCGGTCGGGTTGCCGCAAGGGGGCGCAGATGCTTGAGAATCAGATGATGTTGTTGGCGGTGTTCGAGCGGGCGGCGCTGATGCTGATGACCCTCTTCTTCCTGACCCGCACCCGGCCGTTCCAGCGGCTGTTCCAGAAGCGGGATCACACCCCGGCCGAGCTGGTGCTGGTGGCCTCCATCTTCTGCTTGTTTGCGGTGTTCAGTACCTACACCGGCATTCCGGTGGAGGGGGCGCTGATCAACGTGCGGATCATTGCCATCATCTCTGGTGGCATCCTGTTCGGCCCCTGGGTTGGCATTCCGGCCGGGGTCATCTCCGGTCTGCACCGCTATCTCATCGACATGGATGGTCACACCTCCATCCCTTGCCTTATCGCCAGCATCATTGCCGGTCTGCTCGCCACCTGGCTGCACCTGCGCTGCCGCAAGTCACGGCTCTGGCTCTACGGCATTTTGGCGGGGATGCTCTGTGAAGGGCTCACCATGTTGCTGATCTGGCTGCTGACCGAGCCCCACGAAGTCGGGGTGGAGATCGTCAACCACATCGCCTATCCGATGATCGCCGGGGCGCTCTGCATCGGCCTTATCATCAAGCTGGTGCAGGATCTGGATGACGAGAAGGAGCTGATTGCCGCCAAGCAGGCCAAGCTGGCGCTCGATATCGCCAACAAGACGCTGCCCTTCTTCCAGAATATCGATCGCCACTCCCTCAGTCAGGTGTGCGATGTGATCCGGCGCGACATCAGCGCCGATGCGGTGGCCATTACCGATACCCATGACGTGCTGGCCTATGTCGGGGTGGGCAAGGATTATTACGAGCTGGACGAGCACCACGCCATCAGCGGCATGACCCAGCAGGCTGTGCTGCTCGACCAGATCATCATCAACAACGATCTGCGCCAGTATCACCTCTCCGATTTCCACTCGGTCATCATTATTCCGCTACGGGAAAACGGCGCGGTGAGCGGCACCCTCAAGATCTACTACCGCCGCACCCACAGCATCACCAGCTCGCTGCGGGAGATGGCGGTGGGCCTCTCCCAGCTCATCTCCACCCAGATGGAGGTGTCGCGCATCGAGCAGCTCAAGGAGATGACCCGCAAGGCGGAGTTCACCGCGCTGCAGAGCAAGATCAACCCGCACTTCCTGTTCAATGCCCTCAACGCCATCTCGTCGCTGATCCGCATCCGGCCCCAGCAGGCGCGCCAGCTGATCGCCAATCTGGCGGATTACCTGCGCTACAACCTCAACAAGGGGGATGAGCTCATCGACATTCAGGAGGAGCTGCAGCAGGTGCGCGACTACGTGGCCATCGAGCAGGCCCGCTTCGGCGACAAGCTGGAGGTGGTGTTCGAGGTGGACGATGTGCACATTCAGGTACCGAGCCTGCTGTTGCAGCCGCTGGTGGAAAACGCCATCCTGCACGGCATCCAGCCCCGCAGCGCGCCGGGCCGGGTCACCATCGAGGTGAAACAGTTGGCGGGCGGTATTCGGGTAGCGGTGCGGGACACCGGTTACGGCATCAGTCAGGCGGTGATCGACGGGGTCGCCGCCGGGCGGGTGGAGAGCCGCAGCATCGGCCTGATGAACGTGCATCAGCGGGTCAAGCTGCTCTATGGCGATGGCCTGCACCTCAAGCGGCTGGAGCCGGGTACCGAAGTGAGTTTCTATCTGCCGGATCAGGAGTCGATGCCATGCTGAATGCCATCATGGTTGAGGATAAGTGTGTGCCGCGAGAGGTGTTGTCATGCTGAAAGCGATCATTGTGGAAGACGAGTATCTGGCTCGCGAGGAGCTGGCCTATCTGGTGAACCAGCACAGCACCATCGAGATAGTGGCGAGCTTCGAGGATGGGCTGGAGGCGTTCAAATATCTTCAGGATCACGAGGTGGATGTGGTGTTCCTGGATATCCAGATTCCCTCCATCGATGGCCTGCTGCTGGCCAAGAACCTGCACAAGTCGAGCCATCCGCCCCACATCGTCTTCGTCACCGCCTACAAGGAGTTCGCGGTGGAGGCATTCGAGCTGGAGGCGTTCGACTACATCCTCAAGCCCTACAACGAGCCCCGCATCATCAATCTGCTGCAAAAGCTCGAGCATGCAGGCAAGTCGCAGCCAGCCACCACGGGGGAGGCGAGTGGCGAGGGGAGCAGCCCCCACAATCGCACCGTCAATCTAGTGAAGGGGGAGCGCATCATCGTCACCCCCTGCGAGCAGATCTACTACGCGGAAGCCGACGAGAAGCTTACCTATGTCTACACCCGTGATGACCGCTACGTGATGACCATGACCATCAGCGAGTTCGTCAGCCGCCTGCCGGCCGAGGGGTTCTTCCGTTGCCACCGCTCCTACTGTGTCAACATCAACAAGATCCGCGAAATCGTCCCTTGGTTTAACAGCACCTACCTCATCCGGCTCCATGATCTGCCGTTCGAGGTGCCGGTCAGTCGCAGCAACATCAAGGCGTTCCGTCAGCTGATGCGGCTCTGATTGTCATTCATTCCCGCCGATCTGCATTTCATGCCTTAATCGATCGGCGCGAACTGCGTCTTGCCTATAGTGGCCTCAATTTCCTTAAGGCCATCGACCGAGACGCATCATGACCATCGATCTGAACCGCACCCGGTACCTGACACTGATCGGTACCATCATCACCCAGTTTGCGCTGGGTTCTGTCTACACCTGGAGCCTGTTCAACGCCCAGCTCTCCGACAAGCTGGACGAGCCGGTCAGCCAGGTGGCTTTCGCCTTTGGCCTGCTCAGCCTCTCGCTGGCGGTCGCCTCCTCCATGGCGGGCAAGCTGCAGGAGCGATTCGGGGTGCGTAACGTGACCTTGGGCGCTGGCGTGCTGCTCGGCATCGGCTTCTTCCTCACTGCCCATGCCAGCAATCTGGCGATGCTCTACCTCTGCGCGGGCATTCTGGTCGGTTTTGCCGACGGCACCGGCTACCTGATGACTCTCTCCAACTGCGTGAAGTGGTTCCCGGAGCGCAAGGGGCTCATCTCCGCCTGTTCCATCGGTGCCTATGGCCTCGGCAGTCTCGGTTTCAAATACATCAACCTGCTGCTGCTCTCCAGCTCCGGCCTTGAGACCACCTTCCAGCTGTGGGGTTTGATTGCGATGTCCATGGTACTGGTGGGCGGCATGCTAATGAAGGATGCGCCCAAGCAGGCAGCTTCCGTACAGCAGAGCGAGAGCCGTGACTTCACTCTGGCCGAGGCGATGCGCAAGCCGCAGTACTGGATGCTTGCGCTGATGTTCCTCACCGCCTGCATGAGCGGCCTCTACGTTATCGGCGTGGCCAAGGATATCGGCGAAAAGATGGTGGGTCTGCCTGCCGTGGTCGCCGCTAACGCCGTCGCCATCATCGCCATGGCCAACCTGGGCGGCCGTCTGGTGCTGGGTATCCTCTCCGACAAGATGTCCCGCATCCGGGTCATCACCATTGCCCAGCTGATTACCCTGGCGGGCATGGCGCTGCTGCTGTTCGTGCCGCTCAACGCCAACCTGTTCTTTGTGGCGGTCGCCTGTGTGGCATTCAGCTTCGGCGGCACCATCACCGTCTACCCCTCGCTGGTGAGCGACTTCTTCGGTCTCAACAACCTGACCAAGAACTACGGCGTCATCTATCTGGGCTTTGGTCTGGGCAGCATCATCGGCTCCATTGTGGCCTCCCTGTTTGGCGGCTTTATGGCGACCTTCCACCTGATTCTGGTGTTGCTGGTGGTGGCGCTGGTGCTCTCCCTCACCATTCGCCTGCCGGCACCGGTAGCGGTGGAGCGGGCCTGATAAGCCTCCTTGCCACAGCAAGCAAAAACAGAGACCCGGGCCATGCCCGGGTCTTTGCATTTCCGATGGTCGATCAGCGCGGCGTTAACCCCAGCAGCTGGCGGGCCTGACGGCAGCTCTCCTCCACCGTTGGCCAGTCGTCACCGGTCACCGTGATGTGGCCCATCTTGCGGCCGGGGCGGGGTTCACCCTTGCCGTAGAGGTGCAGATGCAGGCCGGGCAGCGCCAGCAGTGCAGCCCAGTCGGGCGTGCCGTTTTGCCAGAGATCCCCCAGCAGGTTGATTAACAGGGCGGGTCGCACGGCGTTCTGTTCCGGCAGCGGCAGATCGCACAGGGCCCGTACCTGCAACTCGAACTGGCTACATGCGGCGTTGTCGAGGCTGGGGTGGCCCGAGTTGTGGGGGCGGGGCGCCAGCTCGTTGACCAGCAATCGGCCTTCCACCAGAAAGAACTCCACCGTCAGCACCCCGACGTAATCGAGGGCAGCGATCAGTCGCTCAGCGATCCCTTTGGCTTCGCTCTCCAGCAC
>NZ_QAJD01000029.1:0-20183 GCF_003061465.1 Aeromonas sp. HMWF017 | reverse complement strand
CTCTTAATTCTTTGTAGTAATTAGGGAATGTATATATTCCATTTACTTGAATCCAATATCCATTATGTTGGCTAGGTGGTTGATATGCTCGGCTAAGACCGACCCTTAAAAAGGCAGTTTCTTGTGAATTTATGAAATAATTAAGTTTGTCCAGTTCATTTATACCATGTTTTTCTTGAGCAAAATCATGAAATCCCAAATCAGTAATTGGTAAGTAATTAAACCATGTGCCTGCGCCGTCTTGAAAGTTAACTTTTAGTTTTCCTGGTTTAAACTTATCTTCAATTATACTTATTGTCCTTGGGTTTACTTTGATGGTGATAATGGATGTGTTAATGTCGTGACCTATTGGAATATGTTTTTGCTTATGTTCTAAGGCAATTTTGAAACCTGTGCTGACGTCAGGAACACAGCTGTCATTTAATATTTTGTAGAACATTCCTTTATTACAGGCATCTACTAATGTTAATCCCTCATAATTATGATCTTCAGTATGTGGGCCTGTTGGATTGGGTGATTTTTTGAATTTGCCTTCAATTATAGAGCCAGGTATTATTTTTAATTTTTCGCAGTTTTCAAATCTTATATATGGCATTGGTCTTATACATGACCCTGTTTCTATATCGATACCTGCCATGCAGACTAGATCTTTATTGTGGAATCTCGTTAAGTCTGTAATTACGATTTTACTCATGCTTCACCATATGAACATTTGTGTCATTAGTGGCTATTGTAAGGACGTACTGGTGTAACTAATGTGACTCGAATAACAAAAACGGCGCCTTACGGCGCCGTTTTTAATATCACTTACTCAACCAAGATCACTGCAGCAGCGAGATATCCGCGACTTGCAGGAACAGGTTGCGCAGGTTGTTCAGCAGCGCCAGACGGTTGGCCTTGAGGGCTTCGTCGTCGGCCATCACCATCACCTCGTTGAAGAAGGTGTCGACCGGCTCGCGCAGGGCGGCCAGACGGGTGAGGGCAGCCTGATAGTCACCGGCAGCGAACAGTGGGGCCAGTTCGGCTTGCAGTTCAGCAACCTGGGTAGCCAGCGCCTTCTCGGCAGCATCGACCAGCAGTTCCGGTTTGACGGCAGTCGGCAGTTCGCCTTCGACCTTGGCCAGAATGTTGCTTACGCGCTTGTTGGCGGCAGCCAGTGCCAGTGCGGCATCCAGGGTGCGGAAGTGGCTGACGGCCTTGACGCGACGATCGAAGTCGAGTGGACGGGTCGGGCGGCGGGCCAGTACGGCCAGCACCACGTCGGCACCGATGCCTTCGTCCTGATAGGCGGCGCGGAAGCGGCCCAGCATAAAGTCGACCACGTCGGTAACGACGGTTTTGTTGGTCAGCTTGTCGCCGTAGACGCGTACCGCTTCTTCAACCAGTTCAACCAGATCCAGATCCAGCTGCTTCTCGGTCATGATGCGCAGGGCACCGATGGCGGCGCGACGCAGGGCGAACGGGTCCTTGTCACCCTTCGGCAGCATGCCGATGCCGAAGATACCGGCCAGGGTGTCGAACTTGTCGGCCAGCGCGACGGCGCAGGCAACCAGACCGGACGGCAGGGCATCGCCGGCAAAGCGCGGCATGTACTGCTCGTTGAGGGCCACGGCCACTGCTTCGTCTTCGCCATCGTGACGGGCGTAGTGCATCCCCATGACACCCTGGGTGTCGGTGAACTCGCCGACCATGTTGGTCATCAGGTCACACTTGGAGAGCAGACCGGCACGCTTGGCCTGAGCCACGTCGGCGCCGATACGCTCGGCGATAAAGCCGGCGACGGTCTCGATGCGCTCGACCTTGGCCTTGACGGTGCCCAGCTGCTGTTGGAACAGCACGGTTTCAAGGCGCGGCAGGCGGGAGGCCAGAGTCTGCTTGAGGTCGGTCTTGAAGAAGAACTCGGCATCAGAGAGACGGGGGCGAACCACCTTCTCGTTGCCGCTGATGATCTGGCTCGGGTCTTTGGACTCGATGTTGGTGACGAAGATGAACTTCGGCAGCAGCTTGCCGTTCTTGTCGTAGACCGGGAAGTACTTCTGGTCACCCTTCATGGTGTGAACCAGTGCCTCGGCCGGCACGGCCAGGAACTTCTCTTCGAAGTTGGCAGTCAGCACCACCGGCCACTCAACCAGTGCGGTCACTTCTTCCAGCAGGGCGTCGTCCAGATCGGCTACGCCACCGAAGGCGGCAGCGGCCGCTTCGACGTCAGCCTTGATCTTGGCCTTGCGCGCCATGAAGTTGGCAATCACCATGCCGCGCTCCTGCAGGATCTGCGGGTACTGGCTGGCGTTGTCGATGGTGAACTCGCTCTCGCCCATAAAGCGGTGACCGCGGATGGTGCGGGCAGAGTCGATACCCAGAATGTGGGCGGGAACCAGCTCGCCATCCAGCAGCAGGGTCACGGTGAAGACCGGACGCACGAACTGGATGGTCTTGTCGCCCCAGCGCATCATTTTCGGGATCGGCAGCTTGGCCAGTGCAGAGGCAACCAGCTCACCCAGCAGATCGACGGCTGGACGGCCTTCGACCTTGGCGGTGTGAACCAGCCACTCGCCCTTGTCGGTGACCAGACGCTCGGCCTGCTCAACAGTGATGCCGTTGCCACGGGCCCAGCCTTCGGCAGCCTTGGTCGGCTTGCCTTCGGCATCGAACGCCTGTGCCACGGCCGGGCCGCGCTTCTCGACGCTCTTGCTCGGCTGTTCGCCAGCCAGCTCGCTTACCTTCAGCGCCAGACGGCGCGGTGAAGCAAACCACTCGACGTCGCCGAAGGCCAGATCGGCCTTGGTCAGTTCGGCTTTGAAGTTGTCGGCAAAGGCTTCGGCCAGGGAGCGCAGGGCTTTGGGCGGCAGCTCAGCAGTACCGATCTCTACCAGAAATGTATGTTGTGCCATGTCCGTTCCTTAACCTTGCTTGTTCTCACTGCGCTGACACATAGGGAAGCCCAGCGCTTCGCGGGAGGCGTAGTATGCCTCTGCCACGGCCTTGGTCAGGGTGCGAATGCGCAGGATGTAGCGCTGACGCTCGGTGACCGAGATGGCCTTGCGGGCATCCAGCAGGTTGAAGGAGTGAGCGGCTTTGAGGATGCGCTCGTAGGCAGGCAGCGGCAGCGGTTTTTCCAGTGCCAGCAGGTTCTGGGCTTCCTTCTCGTACTGCTCGAAGCAGTGGAACAGGAACTCCACATCGGCGTGTTCGAAGTTGTAGGTGGATTGCTCCACTTCGTTCTGGTGGAACACGTCGCCGTAGGTGGTCTTGCCCAGCGGGCCGTCAGACCAGACCAGATCGTAGACGCTGTCCACGCCCTGAATGTACATGGCCAGACGCTCGAGACCGTAGGTGATCTCGCCGGTGACCGGCTTGCACTCGAGGCCGCCCACTTGCTGGAAGTAGGTGAACTGGGTCACTTCCATGCCGTTCAGCCACACTTCCCAACCCAGACCCCAGGCACCCAGAGTCGGGTTTTCCCAGTTGTCTTCCACGAAGCGGATGTCATGGATTTCAGGGTCCATGCCCAGCTCTTTCAGGGAGCCCAGATAGAGTTCCTGAATGTTGTCGGGGGAAGGCTTGATGATCACCTGGAACTGGTAGTAGTGCTGCAGGCGGTTCGGGTTTTCACCGTAGCGGCCGTCAGTCGGACGGCGGGACGGTTGCACGTAAGCGCAGGCGATGGGCTCTGGGCCCAGGGCACGCAGACAGGTCATGGGGTGGGATGTACCGGCACCCACTTCCATATCCAGCGGCTGAATGATGGTACAGCCCTGGCGGGACCAATAGTCCTGCAGCTGCAGGATCAGGCCCTGAAAGGTTTTGACATCGAATTTTTGCATAATTTTTTTCGCGCGAAGTGAAAATCAGAGCAAGATTTGCTGAATGTGAACCGAGGGAGTATACCGTCTGGCATGGTCGGATAATAGGCGAAATTGCAGCGGATTCGCGGGATGGTGCTGCGCTGTGGCTGGTCGGGCGGGATGTCCGGTATATGATGTGAGCAGTGCCGCCTGCAGAGTGGGCAGGGTCGGGCAAACCGCTGAAATGACGAGGGAGAGGAAATGGAACTGCGCTGCGCCTGGGTGACCAAGGATCCGGAATACATTGAATACCATGACAAACGGTGGGGCAGGCCGGTCTATGACGCCCGCGAGCTGTTTGCCAAGCTCTGCCTCGACGGCCAGCAGGCGGGGCTGTCGTGGATCACCATCCTCAAGCGCACCGAGAGCTATTACCGCGCCTATGCCGACTTTGATCCGCAACGTATCGTGCAGTTCGACGAGCAGGATGTGGAGAGGCTGATGCAGGACAGCGGCATTATCCGCAACCGGCTCAAGGTGCAGTCGATCATCAAAAACGCCCGCGCCTATCTGGCGTTGCAGGAGCAGGGGATCGACTTCGCCGACTACCTGTGGGGCTTTGTCGGCGGCGCCCCCATCGTCAACCAGCGGCAAGGCAACGGCGATATTCCGGCGACCTCGCCGGAGTCGGATGCCATGTCGAAAGCGCTCAAGAAGCTCGGCTTCAACTTCGTTGGCAGCACCATCTGTTACGCCTTTATGCAGGCGGTGGGGATGGTGAACGATCATCTGGTCAGCTGTCCTTGCCACGCCGAGTGTCAGTTACCGCGCTGACAACCCGCCGATTGCCCAAAAAAACACCACTCTCGCCATCTGTTCAGGCTTGCGTCAGACAATGGCGTGCCAGCGCGTTACAATCCGGCCCCCGGCATGGTGCCGGATTGTTTTCACAGAGGTTTTTTCATGCGAGCCAAGATCCTGGTGCCTGCTCTGGCACTGACCGTTGCCCTGAGCGGCTGTACCACCAACCCCTACACAGGTGAATCCCAGACCTCCAAAGGTGCCTGGGGCGCGCTGGCTGGCGCCGCTGCCGGTGCGGCCGTAGGTGCGCTCTCCTCCAGCAAGGGTGACCGCAAGAAGGGCATCCTGACCGGCGTTGCTGCCGGCGCGGCGCTGGGTGGCGGTATCGGCTACTACATGGACGTGCAGGAAGCCAAGCTGCGCGAGAAGCTGCAGGGCACCGGCGTCAGCGTGACCCGTAATGGCAATGAGCTGATCCTCAACATGCCGAACAACGTCACCTTCGACAGCTCCAGCTCCCAGCTGAAAGCGGCCGGTGCCAACACCCTCTCCGGCGTGGCCATGGTCGTTGCCGAGTTCGACAAAACCCGCCTGAACGTGGTCGGTCACACCGACAGCACAGGTTCCCGCGATCTGAACATGAAGCTCTCCCGCGATCGTGCCGATGCCGTTGCCGCTCAGCTGATTGGTCAGGGCGTAGCAGGCAGCCGCATCTCCACCACCGGCGTAGGCCCGGATCAGCCGGTTGCTACCAACAGCACCGCCGCTGGCAAAGCCCAGAACCGCCGCGTGACCATTACCCTGACCCCGACCGCCTAAGTCGCTCAGGTTTCGGTAACGAAAAGGCCCCGCCAGTGATGGCGGGGCCTTTCTATTGGAGCCGTTGCTGGCAATGGCGCCCTGTTGTTTGCTCCATTTTCCCTTGTGGGAGAGGGGGCGGGGATAAGCGCCTCTTAGACAGCTGCAGTCAGCTGCACTTCCACCTTGTAGCCTTCGTGGGCGAGGCGGGCCTGTACACAGGCGCGAACCGGTGCTGTGCCAGCCGGGATCCAGGCATCCCACTGCTCGTTGAAGGCCGCGATGTCACCAATGTCTTTGAGATAGATGTTGGCCATCAGGATCTTGTCGACGCCGGAGCCGTTGGCTTCCAGCAGGCGCTGCAGGCTTGCCAGCACTTCGCGGGTCTGCTGGTGGATGTCGGCCTCTTCGCTGACGGGCACTTCCACCACGTAGAGGGTGCCATTGTGGATGACCACGTCTGACCAACGCTGGGTGGTGCCGATTCGGGTAATGGTTGTCATGGAGTGCTCCGGTACGGGGGCTTATTGACCCTTGCGGATCAGGTAGCGGTAGGGGGCCTGCTCTGTCTCGCTGGCGACCAGGGTGTGATCCATAAAGCGGCAGAAACTGGGGATGTCGCGGGTGGTTGAAGGATCGTCGGCACTGACCAGCAGGGTCTCGCCATCCGCCATCAGCCGCACTTTCTTGCGAACCATCATAACGGGTTCCGGGCAACGAAGCCCGATTGCGTCCAACTCGTGAGTTGCGCTGCAGAATAAATCACTCATCTATTATCAACCTTCAACCTATTCGGCTGCCAATGATACTCAGGGCTAAAAAATAATCAAACAAACGACCCATTCACCAGCATATGTAACCGAAATGTTATTCTACCCTATCCAGCTTGCGCCGGACGAGTAATATAAAAATTGAACCATATTCAACAAGGAGGTGAATATGCAGGTCTCCTACGGCAGATTACAGGCCTATGCAGGCATGGGGTTCTTGTCCTTCGCCATGATAGTGATGGGCAGCCCGATCGGGAATACCGGTACCTGGTTCGGCTCCATGGTGATGGTCGGGTTGGGGCTCTGGATCGAGCTCAGCGATTACTATGACGAGGATGAGGACGAGAACGATCAATCCTGAATCGGATGACGATTCAACAACAAAGGCGGAGCAATTCCGCCTTTGTCATTTCTGCCGTTTGGCAATGTACCCGGATCAGCGGGTCGAGCGCATCGCCCGCTCCAGATGCAGCGCCGTCTGCTCCGGGTTGGCCTTGGGGTCGTTGAAGAAGTTGCTCAGCACATCGAGGATCGCCTGCCGCATATTGGTCGGCGTCGCCATCCCCTCCGCCATGCTGGGCAGCAGGTTGTCCTGCTTTTCCGCCAGCAGGAAATCCTGATAGGAGCGGACGGCGCAGCGGTCGAACTTGCTCATGTCGGGATTGGTCAGCGCCGGGATCGACCCCTTCACCCGATTGAACTCCTCCTGAAATTGCGGCGTCATCAGCAGCTGGGCCAGATCCCCCTGCGCCTGCAGCTGGGCCGGATCCCGTTGTTTGAACATGGCGATGGAGTCGAGGTTGTAGCTGAACAGTCCGGCGCTGCCCGGGCTCGGCAGGCAGGCGATATCCTCACCCGGCCGGTAGTTACCGGCACTCAGTTCACCCTTCACCCAGTCCCCCATCACCTGCATGGCGGCGCCACCGCTCTCCAGCAGATTGGTGGCCTGATGCCACTTCAGACCGGCGTATTTTTGCGGCACATAGGCGCGCAGCTGCTGGAAACGGGTCAACACCCGCACCATGTCGGGGCCGGTCAGCGTGGCGCTGTCCTGCTCGAGGAACGCCTTGCGATAGAATTTTTTTCCGCCCTCACCGAGCGCCACCGTTTCAAACAACACTGCCAGCTGCCAGGGCTCGTTGCCGATGGCGAGCGGGGTGATGCCCCGTTTTTTAAGCTGGTCGGCGACGGTGACAAACTGGGCCCAGTCGGTGGGTGGAGTCAGCTTGTTGCGCTCGAAGATCTTGCGGTTGAGCCACAGCCAGTTGACCCGATGGATGCCGGTGGGCACCGCCATCAGGGCGCCATTCTGGCTGAGGGTGGCCCGTACCATGGGCGGCATCTGGCTGTACCAGCCGAGGTGTTCGGCCATGGGGGTGAGATCGCGCAAAAAGCCCAGCCCGGCCCACTCCTTGAGTTCATAGCCCTTGAGGTGGGCTGCTTCGGGCGGGTTGGCCGCCAGTGCCCGGCTCTTCAATACCGTCATGGCACTCTTGCCGCCGCCGCCCTGCACTGCAAAGTCGTTCCACTGGTTGCCCTGTTTGGTCCACTCGGATTTGAGCACCTCGACCGCTTTCGCTTCGCCGCCGGATGTCCACCAGTGCAGCACCTCCACCTGGGAGGCGGCAACGGGAGCAGAGAGCAGGGCGATGACAGAAAAAGACAACCACTTCATAAGGTTACTGCCTTGGTAGGGAGAGCGTGGCCTGCAGGCCACCTTGCGGACGATTTTCCAGCACCAGATCGCCGCCGTGGGCGTGGGCAATGTTGCGGGCGATGCCAAGACCGAGGCCGGTGCCGGCCTGATCGGTACTGAGCCGGTAATAGGGTTCGAAGATGCGCTCAAACTGATCGTCTGGCAGGCCGGGGCCCTCATCCATGATAAAGAGGATCAGCATCTCCTCGTCATCCATGATGATGATGCGCACCTTCTGGCCGTACTTGATGCCGTTATCTACCAGATTGCCGATACAGCGTTTGAGCGCCAGCAGCTTGCCGCGGTAGGGCCACTTGCAGTGCCCCTCGATGGTGAGACGTTCGTCGTGGAGGTTGAGCGACTCGGCCATCTGCTCCAGCAGGGCGTTGATGTCGATCTCCTCGATGTTCTCGTGGATGTCGGTCTCTTTGACCGTCTGCAGCGCCCCTTTCACCATCAGTTCGAGTTCGTCGAGATCCTTGTTGAACTTGGCGATCTGTACCTCGTCGTCGAGCAGCTCGACCCGCAGCCGCAGCCGGGTGATGGGGGTCTTGAGGTCGTGAGAAATCGAGCTGAACAGCCGCTCTCTATCATCGATATAGCGCCGGATGCGGTGCTGCATGATGTTGAAGGCGCGGGTCGCCGCCACGATCTCGGAGGCGCCCTCCTCCTTGAGCGAAGGCTGGTCGATATCCTTGCCCAGATTGACCGCCGCCTTGGCCAGCCGGCGCAGCGGCCGGGTCTGCCAGCGCACCAGCATAAAAGTGAAGAAGCAGAGGAACACCGTCATCAGGGCGATAAAGCGCACCTGGTTGCTTGGCATGACGGTGTCATCCAGCGTCATGTATGGGGCGGGCAGCAGGGCCGCCAGATAGAGCCACTCCCCCTTTTCGATCTCGATCTGGGTCACCAGCACCGGTGGATTGATGGGCTCGAGCGACAGGGTGTAGCGCGCCCAGGAGGAGGGAAGGTCCGCCAGCAGGGTGTCGTTGTTGAATACGTGGAGATCTTCGGGTCGCGAGAAGTCCACCTTGATCGCCATGGCGTCGGAGAGCTTGCGGGTCAGCACTCCCTGTACCTCCTCCAGCACCTGCGTCTTGCGTTCGCTGTCGGGGATGGCGTTGATGTGGATCTCCTCTTCGTTCAGCGAGACGAAGAAGCGGCTGCCGCCCATGTTGCGCAGCTGGTCGAGGGCGATGTGGCGATATTGCAGCGGCAGGGATTTGAAGAAGTTCACGGTGGAGGCGGCAGACATGGCGAGGTTGCGGGTGGTGCTGAGCATCCCCTCCAGCTCCCGCTTCTGGATCTGCTGCATCCAGATGCCGGTCAGAATGGTCTGGGAGAGCAGGATGGCCAGCAGCAGCAGCAGGATCATCCGCGACAGCAGAGAGCGGGGCACCAGTGCCCCCCAGGACCATTTGTTGCTCATGGCAGTTCGTGCACCTCGGCGATCAGCATGTAGCCGCTACCGCGGATGGTTTTGATGATGCGCGGGCTCTTGCCGTTGTCGCCCAGCTTCTGGCGCAGACGGCTGATCTGCACGTCGATACCGCGCTCCATCGGCAGACTTTCGCGGCCGCGGGTGGCATCCGAGATGGTGTCCCGATCCAGCACCACGCCGGGCTGTTGCAGGAACATGCCGAGCAGCATGGCGTCGCTGCCGGAGAGATCCAGCAGGCTGCCATCATCATGGGTCAGCTGGTGGCTCAGGGTGTCGAGGGTCCACTCGGCAAAACGCAGGCGGCGGCTTGGCTCTTTCTCTTTTTCCGGCTGGCGGAATTCGGCGCGGCGCAGCAGCGCCTTGATGCGGGCCTGCAGTTCACGGGGGCTGAACGGCTTGGCGATATAGTCGTCGGCGCCGAGTTCGAGGCCGATCACCCGATCCGCTTCGTCGGAGGCGGCGGTCAGCATGATGATGGGCACCTGGGAGTCACGACGGATCTGCTGGCAGAGGGTAAAACCGTCCTCGCCGGGCATCATGATGTCCAGAATAATCAGGTCCGGGCTGTGCTGGGCGAGTTGCTGGCGCATCTCGTTGCCCTCCGCCGCCGTCAATACCTGAAAGCCCGCCCGGGTCAGGTACTCATTGAGCAGCTCGCGGATCTCTTGGTCGTCATCGACGATCAGCAGTTGTTTGCTCATTGACATATGTATGTGCATCCACCCATTTTTTTGTGCAGATTGAACCTGTCGGGGGAGTAAAAAGCAAGCAAGCCCCCTATCTAATGTGAGGTTTAAGGCAATAACAGCCTATTGATAAGATTAAAACGAAAAAAGGCCGACCCAAACGGGACGGCCAACAGACAGCTTCTGACCACTGACGAGCACCCCGTGTGGCGATCGTCACAGACTTGAAAAGGGGCCAGTCAGACTGGCCCCGAAAAGGGACAACTCTCAGTAGTGCATCCCGTCGATCCGGCTGGTTATCACACCCGTTCAAATACGGTGGCGATGCCCTGACCCAGACCGATACACATGGTGGCAACCCCCAGGGTGGCATCCTTCTCCTCCATCAGATTGATGAGGGTGGTGGAGATGCGGGCACCGGAGCAGCCGAGCGGGTGGCCCAGCGCAATGGCGCCGCCGTTCAGGTTTACCTTCTCGTCTACCAGATCCTGCAGACCCAGATCCTTCACGCAGGGCAGGGACTGGGCGGCAAACGCCTCGTTCAGCTCGAACAGGTCGATATCACCGACAGTCAGACCGGCCCGTTTGAGCGCCTTCTGGGTCGCCGGCACCGGGCCGTAACCCATGATGGCGGCGTCGCAGCCGGCGATGGCCATGGCACGAACCTTGGCGCGCGGCGTGAGGCCGAGGGCCTTGGCGCGATCCGCGCTCATCACCAGCATGGCGGCGGCGCCATCGGACAGGGCCGAGGAGCTGCCGGCGGTGACGGTGCCGTTGACCGGATCAAACACCGGGCGCAGCTGGCTCAGGGTTTCGACCGTGGTCTCCGGGCGAATCACCTCGTCGTAGTCGTAGAAGAAGCGGGCGCCGCTGGCGTCATGGCCTTCCAGCCCGACGATCTCCTTGGCAAAACGCCCTTCCACGGTGGCCGCGTGGGCGCGACGGTGGGAGCGGGCGGCAAACTCGTCCTGCTGCTGGCGGCTGATGCCGTGCAGCTTGCCGAGCATCTCGGCGGTCAACCCCATCATGCCGGAGGCTTTCGCTACCGACTTGGCCATGCCGGGGTGGAAGTCGACGCCGTGGCTCATCGGCACATGGCCCATGTGCTCGACGCCGCCGATGATGAAGATATCCCCATCGCCCACCTGAATGGCGCGGGAGGCGTCATGCAGCGCCTGCATGGAGGAGCCACACAGGCGGTTGACGGTAACCGCCCCCACCTGCTTGGGAATACCGGCCAGCAGCGCGGCGTTGCGGGCAATGTTGAAGCCCTGCTCCAGGGTCTGCTGCACGCAGCCCCAGTAGATATCCTCGATCTCGTTTGGGTCGAGGTTGGGGTTGCGCAGCAGGATGGATTTCATCAGGTGCGCGGACAGATCTTCTGCACGCACGTTGCGGAAGGCGCCGCCCTTGGACCGGCCCATCGGGGTCCGGATACAGTCGACAATGACTACGTCTTTCATGAATGGATCTCCTTTCCGCAATCAGTAGAAGGTTTTGCCCTGGGCTGCCATTTCACGCAGCTTGTCGCTGACGCGGTAGAGCGGGCCCAAGTCGGCATACTGGTCGGCCATGGCCACGTAGCGATCCAGACCAATCGTGTCCAGATAGCGGAACACGCCGCCGCGGAAGGGAGGGAAGCCCAGACCGTAGACCAGTGCGATGTCGGCTTCGGCTGGCGTGGCGACAATGCCCTCTTCCAGACAGAGCACCACCTCGTTGATCATCGGGATCATCATGCGGGCGATGATGGCGTCCTTGTCGAAATCCTGTTTCGGCTTGGCAATGGGAGCCAGCAGCTCGTAGCTGGCGGCGTCGGCCACCTTCTTCGGCTTGCCCTTCTTGTCCTGCTCGTAGGCGTAGAAGCCCTTGCCGTTCTTCTGACCGAAGCGGTTCACTTCGTACATCACGTCGATGGCGGTGCGGCCTTCCTTGCTCATCCGCGCTGGGAAGCCTTGCGCCATCACGTCACCGGCATGGTGACCGGTGTCGATGCCGACCACATCCAGCAGGTAGGCGGGGCCCATCGGCCAGCCAAACTCCTTCTCCATTACCTTGTCGACGGTGGCGAAGTCGGCGCCATCGGCGACCAGCTTGTTGAAGCCGAAGAAGTAGGGGAACAGCACGCGGTTGACGAAGAAGCCAGGGCAGTCGTTGACCACCACCGGGGACTTGCCCATGGCGGCGGCATAGGCCACCACGCGGTTGATGGTTTCATCGGAGGTTTGCTCGCCGCGGATGATCTCCACCAGTGGCATGCGGTGCACCGGGTTGAAGAAGTGCATGCCGCAGAAGTTCTGCGGGCGCTTCAGCCCCTTGGCCAGCAGGGAGATGGGAATGGTGGAGGTGTTGCTGGCGAGCACGGCGTCTTCGCCGATCACGCCTTCCACTTCACCCAGCACGGCGGCCTTTACTTTCGGGTTCTCGACCACGGCTTCGACCACTACGTCCACGCCTTTGACGTTGTCATAGCTGAGGGTCGGGGTGATGGCAGAGAGCACCTGGCCCATCTTGATGCCATCGATGCGGCCCTTTTCGAGCTGGCCGTTGAGCAGCTTGGTGGCTTCACCCATGCCAAGTGCCAGCGCCTTCTCGTTGATGTCCTTCATCACTGCCGGGATGCCCTTGCTGGCAGATTGGTAGGCGATGCCGCCACCCATGATGCCGGCACCCAGTACGGCGGCGTGGCCAGTGGCCTTGCTCGCCTGCTTGGCCGCCTTCTTGGCAAGTGCCTTGATGTGCTGATCGTTCAGGAAGATACCGACCAGTGCCTTGGCGACATCGGTCTTGGCCAGCTTGATAAAGCCCTGTGCTTCAACGACCAGCGCCTCGTCACGGCCCATACCTGCGGCGGCTTCGACGGTTTTCACCGCAGTCATCGGCGCCGGATAGTGTTTGCCCGCCACGGCGGCAACCATGCCGGCGGCGGTGGTGAAGCTCATCATGGCTTCCAGTTTGGAGAGGCGCAGCGGGGCTTTCTTGGCGGCGCGACGGCTCTGCCAGTCCAGCTTGCCCGCGATGGCGTCCTTGATCATCTGCAGCGCAGCGCTCTGCAGTGCGTCCGGGGCAACCACGGCGTCGATGGCGCCCACCTTGAGGGCGTCATCGGCACGGTAATCCTTGCCGGTGGTGATCCACTCGAGCGCGTTGTCGGCGCCGATTACCCGCGGCAGACGGACTGTGCCGCCAAAGCCCGGCATGATGCCGAGTTTGGTCTCGGGCAGGCCGATTTTGGCGCTGGTGTCGGCCAGACGGAAGTCGGTGGAGAGGATGGTCTCGCAGCCGCCGCCCAGCGCATGGCCCTTGATGGCGGAGAGGGTCGGAACCGGCAGGTCTTCGATGGCATTGAAGATGTCGTTGGCCTTTCTCAGCCAGCCGAGCAGATCTTCTTGCGGCAGATCGAACAGTTCCAGGAATTCGGTAATGTCGGCACCGACGATAAAGGCGTCTTTGCCGGAAGTGAGGATCAGACCTTTTAGTTCACGTTCTTGTTGTAATGCGGCGATCGCTTCGCTCAGGGAGAGCAGGGTAGCGCGATCCAGCTTGTTGACTGAACCCGGGGCATCAAACCTCAGTTCGGCAATGCCGTTTTCGAGGTAGCTGACCGACAGGGTTTCGCCTTGGTAGATCATGAGAGTGTCTCCTTGTTCCCACTCAGTGGGGAGTGGTGCTCCTTAATCCCCAGCAGGGGGCGAGGCTCACTATTGATCCAAAAGGAGACATTTTCAACACCTATTTAAAACATTTGTTTAACAGATCTCGAGTGAAAGCTCTTCATCACAAAACGGGCGAAAGAGAGGCGCCTTGTGGCGCCTCGGATGGATGTGAGTTTGTTATCAACTGGCCAGTTCCGGCCGGTTGCGATACTGGTTCAGCACCTCGGGATCGGCGAGGGCATGGGTATTGTTGACCGGTCGGTTGTGTACCACTTCGCGAACCGCCAGTTCGACGATCTTGCCGGACTTGGTGCGGGGGATGGCATCCACCTGCAGGATGCGGGCGGGCACGTGGCGGGCGGTGCAGTGCTGCTTTATTTGCTGGCGGATCCGCTCGCGCAGCGGCTCATCCAGCTTGCAACCCACCTTGAGCTTGACGAACAGCACCACCCGCTCGTCTTGCTGCCACTGCTGGCCGATGACGATGCTCTCCTCCACCTCGTCCAGCTGCTCGACATAGCGGTAGATCTCGCTGGTGCCGATGCGCACGCCGCCCGGGTTGAGGGTGGCGTCGGAGCGGCCGTAGAACAGAATGCCACCGGTCGGGGTCAGCTCGATCCAGTCGCCGTGGCACCAGATGTTGTCGAACCGCTCGAAGTAGGCTGCGTGGTACTTGTCGCCATTCTCGTCGCCCCAGAAGTAGATGGGCTGGGCCGGGAACGGCTTGGTGCAGACCAGCTCGCCCTTCTCCCCCTGCACCGGCTGGCCCGCTTCGTTGAATACCTGCACCGCGAGGCCGAGGCCACGCCCCTGGCTCTCGCCGCGATAGACAGGGCTGAGTGGATTGCCGATGACGAAGCAGGAGCAGATGTCGGTGCCGCCTGAGATGGAGCTCAGTTGTACATCTGTTTTGATCTGTTGATAGACGTAGTCAAACCCCTCCGGCGACAGCACGGAGCCGGTGCTGCAGATCAGCCGCAAGTGCGGCAAATCGTGGCTCTTGATAGGGGCATAACCCTGCTTGTGCAGCGCGTCGAGATACTTGGCCGAGGTGCCGAATAGGGCGACCTGCTCGTCGCGGGCCAGATCCCACAGCACGTTGCCATCCGGGTAAAATGGCGAGCCGTCATAGAGCACTAGGGTGGCGCCGGAGGCGAGCGCGCTCACCAGCCAGTTCCACATCATCCAGCCACAGGTGGTGAAGTAGAAGATCCGCTCCCCCGGCTTGATGTCGCAGTGCAGCTGGTGCTCTTTCAGGTGTTGCAGCAGGGTGCCGCCGATGCCGTGGACGATGCACTTGGGTTTGCCGGTGGTGCCGGAGGAGTAGAGGATATAGAGCGGGTCGTTGAAAGCCATCGGCTCGAACTGGAGGCTGGCGTCCGGCTGGCTCGTCAGCACTTGCTGCCAGTCGTGACCAAGCTGCAGCGGGTTGCCGAGCAGGGGGATCATCACCGTCTGCTCTATGCTGCCGATCTGGCTCACCACGCTGGCGACCTTCTGTTGAATGTCGATAGCTTTGCCGTTGTAGCGATAGCCATCCACCGCAAACAGCACCCGCGGCCGGGTCTGGCCGAAGCGCTCCACCACGCTGGCTTCACCGAAGTCGGGGCTGGTGGAGGTCCAGATCGCCCCGATGCTGGTGGTTGCCAGCATGGCAACCACGGTTTCCGGAATATTGGGCAGGTAGGCGGCGACCACATCGCCACGACCAATCCCCTGATGACGCAGCCACTGAGCCAGCCGGGCAACCTGTTCCCCCAGTTCACCCCAGCTCAGAGTGCGGCTTGGGCTCCCTTCGATGCGGGAGATGATGGCCGGGCTCTCATCCTGGCGGCGCAGCAGGTTTTCGGCAAAGTTGAGGCGGCTGTCGGGGAACCAGCGGGTGCGCTGCATATCCTGACGGTTCTCCGCCACTATGTTACCTAGCGCGCCCTTGACGCCGCAGTGCTGCCATACCAGCGGCCAGAAACGGGTGGTCTTTTCCACCGACCATTGCCACAGCTGCGGATAGTCCTGCAGTTGCAGGCCGTGGAAGCGGTTCACCTCTGCCATAAAGCGGTAGAGGTTGGATTGCTGCATCCCGAGCGGATCCGGTTGCCACAGGCAGAGGTTGTCCATGAGTAATCCCTGACTTCATGTATCTACCGGCAGTGTATTGAATTGTTTTTGATTTGTTAATGACTGGTTTTATGTTGATAACAAACGCGTTTGTAACGTATGCGTTACCTCACGAAGTGGCAGCTTGACGGGTCGAGCCGCCAAGCGCTTGATGTTATGCTGCAATCACATTCACCTCGGAGCAGGACGCCATGAGCAGCTACAGCCAACTTTTTGCCCAGCACCTCGATACTTTGCAGCAGCGCACCCGCGACATTCTGCAGCAACAGGGGCTCAGCGGACTGGCCATCCACTCCGGCCAGACTCACCGCATCTTCCTCGATGATCAGGATTACCCGTTCAAGGTAAACCCGCACTTCAAAGCCTGGTTGCCGGTGCTGGACAATCCCCACTGCTGGCTGCTGGTGGACGGGGTGAACAAACCAATCCTGCTGTTCTACCGCCCGGTGGATTTCTGGCACAAGGTGGCGGACCTGCCCAATGCCTTCTGGGTCGAGTTCTTCGATATCCGTTTCCTGACCCGGCCGGAACTGGTGGCCGACCACCTACCTGCCAACAAGCAGGAGTGGGCCTATCTGGGCGGCCATCTGGAAGTGGCCGAGCTGCTGGGACTGACCCAACCCAATCCGGAGGCTGTACTCAACTACCTGCACTATCACCGCGCCTACAAGACACCCTACGAGCTGGAGTGTCTGCGCGAGGCGAACCGGATCGGGGTACGCGGCCATATCGCCGCCAAGGACTCCTTTATGGCGGGGGCGAGCGAGTTCGAGATCAATCTGGCCTACATGAAAGCGGTCGGGCAGGGGGCCAATGAGGCGCCCTACGGTAATATCGTCGCCATCAACCGCAATGCGGCTATCCTTCACTACACCCATTTGTCCGCCGTGCGGGTGCCCGATGCGGAACGTCACTCCTTCCTGATCGATGCGGGCGTCGATTTTCACGGTTATGCCTCCGACATCACCCGCACCTGGGCGTGGCGGCGAGGCGAGTTTGCCGATCTGATTGCTGCCCTCGACGAGCAGCAGCAGGAGATCATCAAGGAGATCAAACCGGGTCGCCGCTACAGCGAGCTGCATCTGCAGATGCACCACAAGCTGGCGCGCCTGCTGCAAGCGACCGAGCTGGTGGACATGTCGGTAGACGAGATGATCAACACCGGGGTGACCAACGTCTTCTTCCCTCACGGCCTCGGCCACTTCCTCGGTTTGCAGGTACACGATGCGGGCGGTTTCATGCAGGATGAGCGCGGCACTCATCTGGCGGCGCCCGAGCTGTTCCCCTATCTGCGCTGTACCCGGGTGATGGAGGTGGATCAGGTGTTCACCATCGAGCCGGGACTCTACTTCATCGACAGTTTGCTGGAGCCGCTGCGTCAGGGCGAACAGGGCAAACGGGTCAACTGGAACAAGGTGGAGGCGTTGCGGCCGTTTGGCGGCATCCGCATCGAAGACAACATAGTGCTGCACGCCAACGGGGTGGAGAACATGACCAGACAAGCAGGGCTCTGATGGCGGCAGCGTACTCCATTCCGGCTGCCCCGCTGGAGTTGACCGAAGAGATAAAGAAGAGCCGCTTCATTACCCTGATCGCCCACACCCCGACCGTCGAGGCGGCCAAGGGGTGGGTTAACGAGATCAAGCGCCAACATCCGACCGCTCGTCATCACTGCTGGGCCTTTGTGGCAGGTGCACCGCAAGATAGCCAGGTTTATGGCTTCAGCGATGATGGCGAACCGTCCGGTACCGCGGGCAAGCCGATCCTGGCCCAGTTAATGGGTTCGGGGATCGGTGAAATCTGTGCCGTGGTGGTGCGTTACTACGGCGGCATCCAGCTTGGCACCGGTGGACTGGTCAAAGCCTATGGGGGCGGTGTCGGTGCCGCCCTCAAGCAGCTGCCCACTCTGCTCAAGGTGCCGCGCACACCCTCTCTCATTCACTGCGATTACGGTGACATGGGGACGGTCGAGTCGCTGATCAGCAGCCATAATGGCGAATTGCTGGCGGCGGATTACGGTGAGCAGGTCACCTTGCAGGTGGCGTGGGAGTCCTCGGTTTGGGCTCAGGTGGACCGTGAATTGACCGACCGGACTCATGGGCGGGTATCCCTCAGCCCCTTAGATGGCTAGAATCCATCGCTCTTTAATTGGGGAAAGGGAGCTGTAATGCACATTCTGAGCATTATTCGCATTGTTGGCCTGCTGGTTGCGCTGTTCAGCTCGACCATGCTGTTGCCTGCACTGGTGGCCTTTGGCTATCGGGATGGTGGTGGTGCCGAGTTCGTCAGCTCTTTTCTGATCGCCCTGCTGCTCGGCGTGGTGCTCTGGTTTCCCAATCGCTATCACAAGAAGGAGATGCGCTCGAAAGAGGGTTTCCTCATCGTGGTGCTGTTCTGGACCGTGCTGGGCAGTGTGGGGGCTGTGCCCTTTATCATGAGCGACGTGCCGGACATGTCGGTCTCGGAGGCCTTCTTCGAATCTTTTTCCGGCCTGACCACCACAGGGGCAACGGTACTGACCGGGCTCGATAATTTGCCCAAGGCGTTTCTGTTCTATCGCCAGTTGCTGCAGTGGCTGGGGGGGATGGGGATCATCGTACTGGCGGTGGCCATTCTGCCACTGCTGGGTATCGGGGGCATGCAGCTCTACCGTGCCGAGATCCCGGGACCGGTGAAGGATACCAAGGTGACGCCGCGCATCGCCGAAACGGCCAAGGCGCTCTGGTTCATCTATCTGCTGCTCACCGCACTCTGTGCGCTGGCCTACTGGCTCGCCGGAATGACGCTGTTCGATGCAGTGTGCCATTCGTTCTCGACTCTGTCGGTCGGTGGCTTCTCCACTCACGATGCCAGCATCGGTTTCTTCAACAGTCCGGTCATCAACCTGATTACCGTGGTGTTCCTGCTGCTGGCCAGCGTGAACTTTGCGCTCCACTTTACCGTCTTCTCTCACCGTCCGGTGCGGCTCGGGCGCTACCTCTATGATTCGGAGCTCAAGGTGTTCCTGGCCATTCAGGCGACCCTGGTGATGATCTGCTTTGTCGCCTTGCTGACCCACGGACACTACGCCACTTGGCAAGAGGCGCTCAACCACGGTCTTTTCCAGGCGGTCTCTCTGGGGACCACCACCGGCTACAGCACCACGACCTATGCAGATTGGCCCTCGTTCCTGCCCATGCTGCTGATGTTCTCCGCCTTTATCGGCTGTTGCGCGGGCAGTACCGGCGGCGGCATCAAGGTGATGCGTTTCATGATCCTGTTTATGCAGGGGATGCGCGAACTGAAGCGGCTGGTCCACCCCAGAGCCATCTATACCTTGAAGCTGGGGAATCGGGCGGTGCCCGAGCGCATCGTCGAGGCGGTGTGGGGCTACTTCGCTACCTATATCATTCTCTTCTTTATATTCATGCTGCTGTTGCTGATGACGGGGCTGAACGAAGTGACCGCATTCACCGCCGTGGCGGCGGCTTTTACCAACGTAGGTCCGGGGCTGGGAGAGGTATCTGCCAACTTCGGCAATATCTCGCCTGCGGCCCAGTGGGTGCTGGTGGTGGCCATGTTGTTTGGCCGATTGGAAATTTTCACGCTTCTGGTACTGTTTACTCCTGCATTCTGGCGTAGTTGAGGTTGTTATGGACAAGATTCTGGTGCTTTATTCCTCTCGGGATGGCCAAACCCGCAAAATAGTCGATGTCATGCTGGAGCAGATGCCGGGATGCGAAGTGGTGATGCACGACCTGCACACCTTGCCGATGTGCAACCTCAGCAAGTATGCCAAGGTCTTGATCGGCGCCTCCATTCGTTATGGCAACTTCCACCCCAGCCTGTTCAGCTTTATTCACGCTCATCAGGAGCAGCTGGAGGTGGCCAATGCGGCCTTCTTCTGTGTCAACCTGACGGCCCGCAAACCAGAGAAGCAGACGCCGCAAACCAATGCCTATATGAAGAAGTTTCTGCGCCTCTCCCCCTGGAAGCCGAAAACCCTAGGGGTGTTTGCCGGCGCGCTGCAGTACTCACGCTATAACTGGTGGCAGACTCGCATCATCCAGCTGATCATGAAGATTACCGGTGGTAGTACAGACACCAGTAAGGACATTGAATTTACTGATTGGGAAAAGGTGCGCAGCTTTGCACGCGAATTCTGGTCGAAAAGGTAGCAGCGTGATGTGAAATCAGGGTTTTTTGCCCGAAACAGCCCCGCCGATGCGGGGCTTTTGTTTAATAAAACAACGGTTGAACCAGAAAACTGTAAAAAGTGCTATTTTTTGCAGTTTTCCTCTTGTCATCCCGGCGCGGCTCCCTATAATGCGCCCCTACCAGCACGGCGTAACACGCCGAACTCATGAGCCAGCTTCCTAGCGAAGTGGGCGCCGAAAGAAAAGCGAAAACAATCGCTTGACTTTCGAAGTGAGAGGCGTAATATGCGCCTCCT
>NZ_QAJD01000028.1:0-11156 GCF_003061465.1 Aeromonas sp. HMWF017 | reverse complement strand
ATGTATGCTCTTTAAATAATTAAAGTACTTTGAAAGGTTTGATTTACCTGAGTTATTTGGACCAATAATAAGGTTGATTGATTTCAAGCCATCAAGAATAACCCCATCTAAGTCATATGACCGCCAACCAGATAGTTTTATTGAGTCAATTTTCACTGTGACTTATCCTTTTTATGCCAAGCGTCAACTAAATTTTTAAGGGAAAAACTATCTGGCTTTCCTATTTGCCATGATAGATGATATCTAACATCATTACTTTTTGGCATTGGGCTTGGGACTCTAAACTGAACTTTTCTTGGTAAGTTTATGGAGTCGCCAGAGACAAATGCTTCACCATCTCGTAGGCTGGGTAAAAAATCAACCTGGCCAGATAAAGTGTCAGGCAATAACCTTTTTATTTTATTTTGATCTAGGTCGTTAGTAAGTCGCAGTGTTATATAAGTGCCACATTGTGATAATACTGTTGTAGATACGTTTGAGGGGCGTTGTGTAACTACGGTCAAACCAATTCCATATTTTCTACCCTCTTTGGCAATTCGCTCGACTCTTTCCTTTGATATGTTGAATTTTGAGTCACTATCTTCAGGGATATACGTGTGAGCTTCTTCTAAAATTAAATTCAAAGGGATGCTTTCTGGGTCTAAATCCCAAAATTTAAAATCAAAACATAATCTAGATATGACCCCAACACATACCGCTCTTACTTCTGCGGGTAAACCACTTAAATCAAGTATATTTAGATAACATTCCACCTTAGATATGCCTAAAAGAAATTCAAAATATTCTGCTATTGATGTTTTGTTATTAATATTTTTGTGAAGGAACAGATATCTAGTGTCTTCTCTAATGGCTTCTAATTTCAGTATTATACTCTCGTATGGTTTTCTATCAGTGGCATTCTTGGGGGCTTTTTCACTTTCCAGCTTTTCTAATAATTCATCAATATCAAAAAATATGGGAGTGTCAGCAGAAATGACTCCATCAATCCCTTGTTTTTGTGCTTCATTTTCCTTCAACTCAGTAATCAATCTTTTTATGATTGCTTTTTGATTTGAGCCAGGTTCAAGATTATATACACCAAAAAATTCTTCTAAATCCAAAAACCAATATGGAAGTGTAAAGGAATTCCAAGAAATGGCGTTTGTTTTGTTTTTTAAATTCTCGTTAGGAGTTTTGGGGTTGTATCCAAATGCTGATGGGTATTCATTATGTATATCAAAGAATAGTATTCTAGGGCATTCATAACTAGATAAAATGGATTGAACTATGGATGCTACAGTACAGCTTTTTCCACTTCCGGTTGTGCCTAAAATTGCAGTGTGACGACCCATGAGCTTATCAAGATTTAAGTATGTCTGGTCATCATCTTTTGCATCAGTAACACAAAAATGCTCTTTATCCTCTTGTAGGTCTATACCGATTAATTGATTTACTTGGTTGCTACTTTTGAAGGGTTTTTTGACTGGGATCAGACTTGAGCCAAGTTGGCAGCGGGGTGAGTGGGTGAGGGTGTTTGATAAATAAACAGATAAGACATCCTCGACGACTGGCGCCAAGTGACAGAAGTGGCTGGGCGATATCACTGTGATGCCCTGTTATAAGGGCTATGGGGTTCGGGTCATCGAGCAGACCGGCCACTCGGGTGGCCGGTATCTGCAGAGGGCCGCAGTCAGTGGGGGGGGGTGAGGATTACTCACGGCCCTCTTTTTTGATCCCCAGCAGCCAAGGCACGATGGTCAGAATAAACAGCGCGATCAGGGTGGCGAGCACCGCGGTGGACTCTCGGCCCATACCCGCGGCAATGCCGATGGCGGCGGTGACCCAGATACCGGCGGCCGTGGTCAGCCCCTTGGTTTCTGTTTGTCGGGTGCCCAGAATGATGGTGCCAGCCCCCAGAAATCCCACCCCGGCAGTGAGCCCCTGCAACACCCGGGTCAGGTCGGCAGTTGATGCCCCAGCTTGCTGGGGGATCAGCACGAACAGGGCGGCGCCAATACTGACCAGCATATGGGTGCGGATCCCGGCACTTTTCCCTTTCTGTTCACGCTCGTAGCCTAATAGACCGCCGAGCAGACCTGCCACCAGCAGGCGCAATACAATCTGGGTCATCTGCTTGATATCTTGAATATCGGTGAACTCGGAGACGATGGTCTGCCAGATCTCTTGCCACATAAATGCCATCCTTGTGCATGCTGCATATGAATTGAACGAATCAAACCGGTTAATGCTGTCGCCATGGGGGCTGTACGAAAATACGCCATGAGACCTCATCCGCAGGGTATCAAACGCTGACTTCCCTTGTTGAGTAAAAAGTGTTGAGTAAAAAGCTGTCCAGGTTGTCGGATTTTAATGAGTTCTTGATAGCGCCCTGCTTTTGAAGCAAGCGTCAGGATAAGGGATAACCGGCGATGGTCGCAGGCTTAATAGCCGGTCATCTCCAGATAGCCGACTCCCTTGGCATCCCCCGAGATAGAGACAGCCCCCTCCCAGTAGTCAAAGCGACCTGTCATGGCCTGATTGGGCTGGCGGGCCTTGATGGTGAGGTTCATCCCGGCGGCGTTGAGCTGCCACTCGACGGGGTAATTCTGCCCCTTGGGGCCGCGCCAGGTGTTGCCCGGGGTGAGGCGAATCGCGTCGGGGGCGAGCACCCGGCTGCTGCCATCCCGCTCAATCAAGATGCCGTAGCGGTTCTCGGGCTCTGCGCGGCCCGATTTGGTGCGCAGGCGAAACAGCATCAGCTCGCGGCCATCGTTCAACTGGAGCGAAAACCAGTCCCAGCCCGATTGCCACTCCGCCAATACCGAGCTGCTCCACTCGTGATCAAACCACCCTTGTCCGGTGACGGTGCGGGTCTCGCCATCGCGAGTCAGGGTGCCGCTCAAATGCAGGCGTGGGTAGGAGTAGTAAAAGGAGGCGTTGCCCGGGCTCTTCTCGCTGTAACCGGCCTTGCCTTGCAGCACCAGCGGCTTGGCGGCAGTTACGGTGAGGTTCAGTTCGCCAATCTTGCTCTGCACCTTGAGGGTGGCGGGGAACAGCGCCGCCCCTTGCGAGGCAAGCCGCCACTCCCTTAGCCAATATTGGCCGCCGTTGGCCCCCGCCAGTCCGGGCCCCTGCCGACTGGCCCGTTCATCTTGCCGGTGGCTGCCATGCTCGAGATCCGTGATGGCAAACTGGGCCAGCCAGAGCTGGGGGGTGAGCCAGGGGTTGTTGGTGCGAAGTGCTTGCTCGATCCCCTGCCGAAACAGGGTCCACTGCATGCCATATTCGCGCCCCTGTTCATCCTTGAGGTTGCCGGTGAGATACCACCACTCGGAGCGGTAATCGGGGTGGGCGGCGTGATCCTCCGGCAATTGGATGGTTTGCCCCGGCAGCACCTTTTTAAAGCTGTCGTTGCTACCACCGAGCAGGGCGCCCAGATCGCTGGCCTGCGCGCTGCCAATCATGGCAATCAGCGGGAGCAAGAGGGTGGCGAGCCACAGGGGCCGTAAGGAGGAAAAGCTCCCCCTCACCCTGGCCCTCTCCCGAAGGGAGAGGGGATGGTTCAATGCCGCACGGTGCTCTTCTCTGCACTGAAGAAGGGGCGGAGAGAGGGAAGTGGTCAATGGGGTCGTCAAGCCATGGCTGAGCCAGTGCGCTAACCGATATTTCATACCACTCTCCTTGCCGCATACCAGGAGGCCAATGCGCCACAGACCGGTGCCAGCAACAGGGCGGTGACTGCATGAAGGGGGGCGGCCTCGAAGGCGAGGCGCCAGCCAAAGGCGCGTGGGTTGACCACCTCGATCAGCACCCAGGCGAGGCCATACCCCACCGGCAGGGCCAGCAGGGCGGTGAGCAGCCCCAATCCCGCTCCTTGCCACACCAGCAGCTGGCGGCAGTGGCGGGGGCTCAAGCCCAGACTCTGCAAGGTCTGCAGCTCGCCACGGCGCGCCAGCCCCAGCACCATAAAGGCCGAACCGATCCCGACAAAGGCGATGCAGAGGATCAGCAACTTCAATAGCTCAGTCACCACAAAGGTCTGGTCAAACACCTTGAGGGCCGCGCTGTGGATGGCGGGGGCGGAGAGCAGATTGAGCTGCTCGCCAAAGCGCTCGCGCAGGCGATCGGCCAGCTGCTCGGGGTCGTTGCTAAAGAGGGCGAGGGATTGCACCGCTCCCGCCTCGAAGGCGTGCAGGATCTGCCCCTTGTCGCTGCCGTAGTCCTGATAGACACCGGTGACGGTGAACTGCCTTGGACCCTGCTCGCCGCTGATCGCCAGCTGCTGGCCCACCTTGACCCCGAGGCGCACCGTCAGGGGTTCGCTCGCCAGCACCTCGTCGGGACGGGTCGGCCAGCGCCCGGCCAGCAGCGGATAGGCTGCTTTAAGCTGGGGGATAAAGTCCATCTGCGCCCACTCGATGGGCTGCCCCTGCCAGCGGGCCGGATGCACCGAGCGGCGCGAGGCGGCGCTCACCAGAGGATTGGCGAGCAGGGTCTCGAGGGTTGTGTTGCTCAAGGTGCCCTTGTTGCCCGCCACCCCCTTGGGGGCGGTGACATAGAGATCGGCGGCCAGACGCTGGCCGAGCCAGATCTCCACGCTGGAGCGAAAGCTCGACACCATGACCCCGATGCCGATGGCCGCCGCGATGGCGAGCTGCAACGCCATCACCGCGATGGCGGTGCGATCGAGGTGATAGAGGGTCTCGGCCACCCCGAGCCGTGCGGTGAGGGGGCCGCCCGCACGCCGTCGCAACCAGCCAAGCAGGCCGCGCAGGGCATCGGGCAGCCAGAGTGCCATGGCCAGCAGCCAGCCGCCGGCGATAAACAGGGCGCCAGTGAGACCGGTTTGCGGCAACCACAGGCACAGAGCGCACAGCAGCAAGATGGCGATGGCCAGCACGCGCCGTCGCCACGGGTGAGCGGGAGGGCGGATGCTGCCAGCGCGCAGTTCGAGGGGGGATTGGCGCAGCAGTTGCCACCAGCCGGGCAGGTTGGCGGCCAGCGTGCCGAGCAGCCCGATCAACAGCGCCTTGAGCAGGCTCACAGGGGAGAGGCGCAACAGATCGATGGGGTTGGGCCCATAGAGATCGGCCAGCGCCTGGGTCAGTTGCCCCATCAGGGCGAGGGCCAGCAGGCTACCGAGCAGCACCCCGAGCAGGGTGCCGAGGGTGGCGAGAATAAGGAGCTCCAGAATGAGCCAGCGGAGCACCCGACTCGGCCCCATCCCCAGAATGATCAACTGGGCCAGCTGGGGGCGGCGCACGCTCTGCACAAATCGCTGGGCGTTGAACACCAGAAACAATCCCACCGCCATGGCGAGCAATGAGAGCGCCGTCAGGTTAAGGGCAAGCGCATCGCCAAGCTGGCTGGCATCGAGTGCCGGGCTGATGGGCTCAAGCCACAAGGGCTGGTTAGGGTAACGGGTTTGCAGAGTGGCCTGCAGGGTGCGAGCCTCGGTGTCGCTTAGCTTGAAGACGATGCGATCGAGCTGACCCGCTTTGCCCAGCAGCGGCTGGGCGAGGCCGATGTCGGTTATCAGCAGCCGCTCCATGGGCACGGCGCCCGGTTCGAAGGTGCCTGCCAGCGTGAGGGTCAGGATTCGGGCGCTGGCGTCATCGCTGCCGCCCAATACAAAGCGGCGGCTCTGGCCCGCTTGCCAGCCAAGGCGATCTACCTCGGGGGCCGCCAGCCAGATGTTGTCGGCCCGATTTAGGGAGAACGCGGGTTCGCTCGCGGGTTGGGCGCCAAACAGCTGGCGCAGGGGGCCGGGGTTGAAGAGATCCATCCCTAACAGCTGAAAGCTGCGCCCCTCTTCATCCTTGAGCCAGCCATGGAGCTGGGGCATGGCATCGAGGGCGGGCTGGCTGGTCACCAGTTGCACGTAAAGCTGCTCATCCAGCCCGCCAGCAGGAGCCAGCCGGTAGTTGGCTTCCCCTGCCAGCTGGCTGCGGGCGGCGACAAAATTGGTGCGGGCACTGTGATTGAGCAGTTCGATGGCCACCACCAGCGATACCCCCAATACCAGCCCGGCCAGACTCATCAGCAGCAACCAGGGGTGACTGCGATAGAGGCGCAGCAGCGCTTTGAGTGGCAGCATCAGCGTGACTCCGGCAGGCGCAGTCGCCGTTTAGCCATGACGGGAGCCCTTGAGTTCAATAAGTTGCCCCCCTTCGAGGCGCAGCACCCTGTCGGCCAGCGCGGCATAGGCCGGGTTGTGGCTCACCAGCAGCAAGCCTGCACCTGTATCCCGCACCGCCGCCACCATCAGCGCCATCACCTGTTCGGCATTGTGCTCATCGAGGCTGCCGGTGGGCTCGTCGGCGAGCAGCCAACCAGGTTGATGGATAAGGGCGCGGGCCAGCGCCACCCGCTGTCGCTGACCGCCGGAGAGTTGCTCCGGCCAGGCATGGCGCTTGTGGCTCATATCGAGCCGTTGCAGCAACTGGTCAATCTTTGTCTCATCCGGTGGTAGCCCGTTGATGGCGAGCGGCAGGGCCAGATTCTCGGCCACGTTCAGGGTCGGCAACAGGTTGAAATCCTGATAGACGATACCGAAATGGCGACCCCGCAGGCGCGCCCGCTCGTCGGGGGAGCGGGTGTCGATACGTGTCTCCCCCAGCCAGATTTCCCCTTCGTCCGGTGCAATCAGCCCGGCGATCAGATTGAGCAGGGTGGACTTGCCGCAGCCGCTTTGGCCCAGCAGCAGGGTGATCTCGCCAGCGGGGAGGGCGAGATCGAGATGGTGGAACAGCGGCAGTCGCTCACTGCCGTTATCGAAGCTCTTGCAGAGGTTGCGCAGGGTCAGCATGGGGTAACCGTTTGATGGTCAATGGCTTTCATCATGCTTGGTACGCTAGCACGGCCAGCATTGATCAACACCCCTTACGGTTGATCAAGAGTGCCAGTTAGTGATCAAGGCGGCAAAAGAGCAGTGGATCCTCGCTGGATCCCGCTTGCCCGAGGTGGTTAGAATAGGGGCTTCCATGGGTCACAGGATGAGCAAGGATGTTACACAAGCAAGTCAGTTTTATCATCGATAGCAAGGGCAACAAGCAGGCTGCCGTCGTCCCCATCGAGATCTACAACGAGCTGATGACCCTGCAAAAGGCACTCTCCGACAACCGGCCGGGGGAGCGCGAGCTCTACCACTTCAATGGCAAAGGGGCCGAGGCTCACGGTTATCCGGTGGGCAAGCGGCAAAATCCGGGTTTTATGGTGCTGGCCGGTTCCACCGCCAATGGCGAGGATGCCGCCTCTTTGCGTGAAGCGGTGGTCGAGCTGCGTCACGAGCTGCTGGAGAAGGGGGTCATCGTGCCCCGCAGTCAGGGCGGCTTTGTCTTTACCGCCGATCAGCTGTTCAACAGCCCGAGTCTGGCCGCCAGTCTGGTGGCGGGCAATAACCGAAGCGGTCTGGATGCCTGGCAAAACAGCGCAGGCTATACCCTCAAGCAGTCGGGTTTCGGCAAGAAATAATCCCGCGTTTACGATCATAGTGTGATCACTGATTGACCTGGATGCGCTTTTGTTTCATCCAGGTCGCTGTCTCGCTGACTTACCCCCTTTGTTCTGTGCCTTGCCCGCCGCGGCACTCTGGTTGTCACCATTTTTATGTTCTTTCTCCATATTGCCATGGGCTTGTTTTCGAGCTGAATCGGCCAGATCCCTGAGAACGAGCCGGGCGCTCGATAACGGCGAGGATGGCGTTGGACCATCTTGTACGGCAAGCTGTTGAGCATGGGGGTGCCGCTGTGGCGTAATGGCGTCCGGCTCTAAAGGTGATACCTATTCAGGGAAGGAAAATGGGACAACTATTCGACGCACTCTTGCCGCAACATGTGACCTTTATCGAGGCGCAGAAGATCTATTTTGTCGCCACGGCGGCGGAGCAGGGGACGGTCAATCTCTCCCCCAAAGGGGGCGATACGCTTAGGGTTATCGATGCTCACACGCTGGCCTGGCTCAATCTTACCGGCAGTGGCAACGAGTCGGCGGCCCATGTGCTGCGCAATCCGCGCATGACGGTGATGTTCTGTGCCTTTGATGGGTCGCCTCTGATCCTGCGCGCCTACGGTCAGGCACGGGTGCTGCATCGTGGCGACCCGCAGTGGCAAGAAATGCTGGCCCGTTTTCCCGCCACAGTCGCTGCTCGCCAGATCTTCTGGCTGGATATTGAGCGGGTGCAATCCTCCTGCGGCATGTCGGTGCCCAGATTCGACTATCAGGGTGACAGGGAAGAGCTGGCCAACTGGTCAGCTCGGCAGGGCAAGGAGGGGATCGAGGCCTATTGGCGCAAGAAGAACCAGCGGAGCCTCGATGGGCTGGAGAGCGAGATTTTGTTGCGTAGTGGGCTGGATCCTGCACCTTAGGGCGCAAGGTTCACGGGGGAAAATGTGCTTGATGTAAAAAGCCCTGTTGCCAGCAACAGGGCTTTTTGATTTGCGTTGACGGGCATTGCAAAGGGGCGTCAGGCGGTGCGCTTGCCGGTCAGCAGCCAGTAACTCAGGGTGGAACCCACGCCGCAGCAGGCGATGGCAATGGCCATCGGCAGCGGCGAGTGGGGCGGATTGAGGTTGACCAGAATGCCGACCACGGCGCCGATACCAAAGCGCAGGGTGCCCGCCAGTGCCGAGGCGGTGCCCGCAGATTGCGGGAAGTGGCCCATCAGGCCGGTCATGGCGTTGGCGCCCACCAGACTGATATGGCCGATAAAGAGCACCACCGGAATGACGATGCCCCACAGGCCGCCAGTCTGGCTCCAGGCGTTGTAGATCAGCAGGGCGCCCGCGCAGGGCAGCACCAGCAGGCCGTATTGCAGCATCCGCTCGGCGCCCACCCCTTTCACCAGTCGGCTGTTGACGAAGGTGACCACCATCATCAGCAGGATATTGAGGCCAAACAGCCAGCCGTAGTGCTCGGTCGGCACCTTGAAATACTCGATATAGACGTAGGGTGAGCCGCTTAAGAAGGCGAACATGCCTGAGCTGGAGAGGGAGCCGCACAGCACATAACCCATGGCGCCGCGATGGGAGAGCACCCCCCAGTAGTTCTTGAGGATCTGCCCCAGATTAAGGGGCTGACGGTGCTCGGGTTTCAGGGTCTCCTGAATTTTCCACTGCATCACCAGACAGATCAGCAGGCTGATCCCCACCAGCAGCCAGAAGATCACCCGCCAGTCGGCGTGGGCACTGATATAGCCGCCCACCACAGGTGCCACCAGAGGCGCCAGGGTCATCACCAGAATGACGAACGACATGGCGCGAGAAAATGCATCCTTCTCGAACAGATCGCGCAGCAGGGCATTGACCACCACAGAACCCGCCGCGCCGCCCGCTGCCTGCAACATTCGATAGGCCAGCAATTCAGGCAGGGAGTCCGCCATGGCACACCCCACCGAGGCGATGGCAAACATCACCAGCCCCGCTAGGATCACCGGCTTGCGGCCATAGCTGTCGGCGAGCGGGCCGTAGAAGAGCTGACCGATGGCAAAGCCGCCCAAAAAGGCGCTGATGGTGAGCTGGGCGCCGTCGATGCTGGTGGCCAGATCCCGGGCGATGGCCGGAATAGCGGGCAGATACATATCTACCGCCAGCGGGGTCAGACCCGCCAGGGCACCCAGCAGGATAAACAGGAAACGGGGGGAGAGGGCGGCAGCCTGAGCTGTTGGCGATTGGGGCATAGGGTGTCCAGTTGATGCGAAACGTCGGGTTGAAAAGCGCGAAAAAAGCAGTCTATCAGTTTTATCGCGGCTATGGAGCCGGTATGGCGAGCCAGAGGCCGGGCTCGGCGGCAAAGCGTGGGGCAAACCAGTGCTGGCGCACCGCGGTGGGCATTTCGTTCGCGGCGATGGGGCGGCGACTGAGGCGGCAGGCTCCCCGAGAGAGCGCCAGCGCCGCATCCCCCTTGTACCAGCCATCGGTGACGGCCAAGGATGTGGTTTCCCGCAGCAGCCGCACGCCCCACTGGGTCACCAGCGCCGGGCACGCTGTTTCTGCCAGCCTTGCTGCCTGCACCATGGCGGGTGGACGGGGCAGGGTAAAGGTCGCGCCGAGCAGCAGCAATCCGGCCACCGTGACCAGCCCCTCCCCACGGAGCGGCAGCCAGCCTGCCAGCAGCACGATACCAAGCAGGGTGACGGGGGCCAGATGGCGGGGATTGTCAGGGTTCTGGCCAAACAGGGTCCAGAGCAGCAGGGCGAGCCAGTAGAGTGTCCAAAGTGGGGAGAGGGTTACAGCTTGGCCTTTTGAGCGTTGCCAAAGTGGTAGCACCAGCAAGGCCCCCATCAACAGGGGCCAAAGCGGGGTGAGCTGATAGTTGAAGGTGCGCGCCCAGCTCAGCAGCCGATCGCCGTGGGCCGCCGCCGTGTTGCCCCACAGGGTAAAGTGGCCGTCAGTAAATCGGCGCCCTTCGCTGAAATAGGCCCAGCCATCGGCTTGCCAGACAAACAGCAGGCTGAGAAGCCCAACCAGTGCGATGGGGAGCACAAATCTGACGCGCGTGCCCTGCTGCGTCAGCCCGAGCCACAGGGGCTGCAGCGCCAGCACAAAATAGGAGGGGCGCAGGGCCAGCAACAGACCGAGTAACAGACCTGCCAGCGCAATTCTGCGCTGCTGCAAGGCCAGCAGCGTCCCGAGCCAGGCGGCGAGCGCCGGCCCGTCCGAAAGGCCGGAGAGCGCCAGCGTCGGGGTGAGCGGCAGTGCCAATACCAGCAGCCAGACGGGGGCGAGCAGGCTTGGCCGTTGCCACAGCTTTACCGTCAGCAAGGCAGCGAGTGGCGCCAGTAAACTGCTACCCAAGAGGCTTGCCCAGTGCACCGCGCGGGCCGGGTCGTCCACCAGTAGATTGATCAGCCGTGCCAGCCAGATAAAGGCGGGGTAGCCCGGAAAGTGGGGGGAGAACTCCAGCACGCTAAAGCGCGTCACCCCGTGGGCAAAATTGAGGGCATCGTCGGAATCGAGCGCCACCGGGAAGGTCAGCAGCCAGCTTAGCCAGGCCAGTTGCAGCAGAATGAGCAGCCAAATGGTGGTGGAGCAGGGGGAAGGCCAACGCCGGGCCGTTACCTTACCCCTCATCCCCAGCCCTTCTCCCGCCAGGGGAGAAGGGGGCAAACCGGCGTCCGGGTGCATTTATCGGCAGGCCGTGCGTAGGGTGGGTAGAGAGCGAAACCCACCGTGTGTCAC
>NZ_QAJD01000027.1:0-24297 GCF_003061465.1 Aeromonas sp. HMWF017 | reverse complement strand
GCTGCATCCGGGTCAGCAGTCGTCTCGCCGCCTGACGGCCGATTTCGCGGGCCGGTGAGCTGACAAAGGTGAGGGCGGGGGAGGTGAGTTCGGCCTCCGCCACATCGTCAAAACCGAGCAGGGCCACCTGCTGGCCGATGTAGTTGTCCTTGCCCACGGTGCGGCCGCTCGCCTCGACGCCATAGATGGCGCCGAGCGCCACCTCGGGGTAGTGGCAGAGCACGGCGGTCACCTTGGGGTGCTGGTGCAGCAGCTGGGCGATGGTGTCGGCGGCGCTGCGCTGGGTGCGCTCGCACTCCAGTACCCACTCCGGTTTGAAGGGGAGGCCATATTGCAGCAGGCTGGCGCAGTAGCCGCCGATCCGCTCGGCACGGGTGAGGGAGTCGGCCCGTCCGCCGACGTAGGCGATATGGCGGTGGCCCTGTTCGATCAGGTAGGTGGTGGCCTGCTTGGCGGCGTGGGTATTGTCGGGGCCGATAAAGTCCACGTCATCGCGATAGTAGGAGCGGGCGGCGCACACCACCGGCAGCTCGGAATCGAGCAGGGTCTCCAGGGTTTTGGTCGCCGCGCCGCGCACCGGATTGAAGATGATGCCCGCCACCCCCTGCCGTGACAGGGAGTGGATGCTCTGCTGCAGCCGCTCCGGGCTGTGGCCGCATTGGGTCAGAAACAGCAGATAGCCCTGCTGCTCCAGCACCTCGCTCACCCCGGCGGTCACCTCGGTATAGAAGGGGTCGGTGATGTCGCGCAGGATCAGCCCCACCAGATTGGACTGCTGGCTGCGCAGGTTGGCAGCGGCGCTGTTGGGCACGTAGTCGAGCTCTTTTATCGCCTGCTGCACCCGCTCGGCGGTGGCCGGCGAGATGCGCCCCTTGCCGTTGAGCACCATGGAGACGGTGGTGACCGACACTCCCGCCCGCTGGGCGACATCGGTGATCTTGGTGGCTTTGGCAGAGAGGGATTTGGGCGACATAGGGCGAACGGACGACGGACAGTTGAAAGCGAGGCCCCAGCATACCTGCTCAGATGCTCAAGTGAAACGTTACATCACCATCTGGCCGATCCGGCTCACAAATTTGGATCCTGCTGCCAGCTAGCCCCCTTATTCTGTGATCCTGTCGGCACTTGTAAGTTGATAAAACGTTTTATCATCCAGCAAAACCTGATGCTGACCCGCGCCTTTTGCTTCGAGATTGCCTCGAGCGGGGGAGGGCAGCCGCAGATATTGCTGTCTATTCACAAGGAGCCGTTTCATGGCCAAGCCTCAAGCCAAATCCACCATCTGGGAGTTCCTGCAGAGCCTCGGCAAGACCTTTATGCTGCCGGTCGCCCTGCTGGCCTTCTCGGGCATTCTGCTCGGTGTCGGCAGCTCGCTCACCAGCGATGCGGTCAAGCAGAGCATGCCCTTTCTCGACAATACCGTGCTGCAACTGCTGTTTCTCTGGATGACCAAGGTCGGGCTGGTGGCCTTTATCTACCTGCCGGTGATGTTCGCGGTGGCCATTCCGCTGGGTCTGGCGCGAGAAGAGAAGGGGGTCGCGGCCTTTGCCGGTTTTGTCGGCTATGCGGCGCTCAACCTCTCCATCAACTTCTACCTCACGGTGGCGAATGTCATCGGTGACGGGGCGGCGGAGAAGGCCTACGGGGTGAAATCCATCCTCGGCATCAGCTCCATCGACACCGGGATTCTGGGGGCCATCATCGTCGGGGTGATCGTCGCCAAACTGCACGCCCGTTTCTATACCTACCAGATGCCCGATGCGCTCGCCTTCTTCGGCGGCGCCCGCTTCGTGCCCATCATTACCGCCATCGTGCTGGGGGTGGTCGGTCTGGTGGTGCCCCTGGTCTGGCCCTGGTTTGCCGCCGGCATCAACGGCATCGGGGCGCTCATCTCCCACGCCGGCCCCTTCGGTCCCTTCCTGTTCGGTACTGGTGAGCGGCTGCTGCTGCCGCTCGGCCTGCACCACATTCTGGTGGCGCTCATTCGCTTTACCGAGGCGGGCGGCACGTCGCTGGTGTGCGGCAACGAGGTGAGCGGCGCGCTCAACATCTTCTACGCCGAGCTCTCCTGCGCCGACACCACCCAGTTTTCGGTATCGGCCACCTCTTTCCTCTCTCAGGGCAAGATGCCGGCCTTCCTCGGCGGCCTGCCGGGGGCGGCGCTCGCCATGTATCACTGCGCCCGCCCGGAAAATTGCGGCAAGATCAAGGCGCTGCTGGTCTCCGGCGTGGTGGCCTGCGTCATCGGTGGCATCACGGAACCGCTGGAGTTCCTGTTCCTGTTCGTGGCGCCGGTGCTCTACGTCATTCACGCCATCCTGACGGGTTTGGGCTTTATGACCATGGGGCTGCTCGGCGTCACCATCGGCAACACAGACGGCAACCTCATCGATTTTCTGGTGTTCGGCGTGCTGCAGGGCACCGCCACCAAGTGGTATCTGGTACCGGTCGCAGCCGCTATCTGGTTTGCCATCTACTACGGGGTGTTTCGCTTTGCCATCGTGCGCTTCAACCTCAAAACCCCTGGCCGTGAAAAAGAGAGCCGCGAGATTGAAGCCAGCGAGGCTGCCCAACCCGCGGGCAAGAAGGTTGGCAACAGCGGTTACAACGGCGAGGTGATCCTCAACGCCTTGGGCGGGGCCGACAATATCCTGGCGCTCGATAACTGCATCACCCGCCTGCGGATGTCAGTGCAGGACATGAGCCGGGTCGATGACAAGGTATTGAAGGCGAACGGTGCCATCGGGGTGATCAAGCTCGATGAGCACAACCTGCAGGTGGTGATCGGGCCCCAGGTCCATCTGGTGAAAAACCAGCTGCAGAGCCTGATGGGGGCCTGAATCGGCCCTCTGTTACCCTGCGTCGGGGGGCGCCATGCCCCCTTGTTCATTGCTGTTTTACTGGTGAGAAAGAGATGCCCAATACCGACTCCTTTGATTTTGATCGCGTCGTCGAGCGCCACGGCACCTACTGCACCCAGTGGGACTATGTGGCCGACCGCTTCGGCCACGCCGACCTGCTCCCCTTTACCATCTCCGACATGGACTTCGAGACTGCCCCCTGCATTCGCCAGACCCTGGCCAGGCGCCTCGAACACGGGGTCTTTGGCTACAGCCGCTGGAATCACGACGACTTCAAGGGGGCGGTGAGCCACTGGTTTGCCCACCGCTACGGCGCGAGTCTCGACCCCGAGACACTGGTCTACGGCCCCTCGGTCATCTACATCATCGCCCAGCTGGTGAGCCTCTGGTCGGCGCCCGGCGAAGGCGTGCTGGTGCATACCCCCGCCTACGACGCCTTCGGCAATATGCTGGCCGCCAACGATCGTGTACTGCTCTCTTGCCCGCTGATAAAGGGGGAGGGGAGCTATCACATCGACTGGGCCTGCTTCGAGCAACAGGCGGCCCGCTCCGATTGCCGGATTTTGCTGCTGTGCAGCCCCCACAACCCCACCGGCCGGGTCTGGACGCGGGATGAACTGGGCCGGATGGCCACTATCTGTCAGCGCCACGGGGTCAGGGTCATCTCGGACGACATCCATATGGATGTGAGCTTTGCCCGCTACCTGCCGTGGAGCGAGGTGGCACCGGACGATCACTGGGCGCTGGTGAGCTCGGGCTCGAAATCCTTCAATATTCCGGCCCTTGGCGGCGCCTACGCCTTTATCGCCAACGCAGCGGCGCGGGCCGCCTATCTGCAGCGGCTCAAGGCGGCCCATGGCCTCTCATCGCCGCCCATTCTCGGGGTGCTGGCCCATATCAGCGCCTATCGGGACGGCGGTGCCTGGCTTGATGCCCTGAAAAGCTATCTGCACGGCAACCTCGCCCAGGTGGCGGTGCGGCTCAACGCCGCCTTCCCCGCCATCGACTATCGGGTGCCCGAGGGGACCTATCTCGCCTGGATTGATCTGCGCGGTCTTGGCATCGACTCCACCAAACGGATGGATGCGCTGCAAACCTTGCTGGTGGGGAAATACCGGGTCGCCATCATGCGCGGCGACACCTACGGCCCGGAAGGCACAGGTTATATCCGCCTCAACGTCGGCTGCCCGCGCTCGAAAGTCGATCAGGGGCTCGACGCCCTGATCGGCGCGCTGGGGGAGCTGGGGTAAGGGCAAATCCATTCAACATGAGAAACAGAACGGGGCCATCAGTGATGGCGCCGTTATGTGGGGAAATATAAAAAACCGCCCCGGTTAGTCGGGGCGGTTTTTTATATTTAGCGATACCGAGATGAGTCGTGAACGACATAAGGGCTCAGCGATAGCGGCCACGTACCGAGCTGCTGGCGCGGCCGGCCATCTTGATCAGGCTCTGGCGGGTGTGCAGGTGGCAGAGCGCGACGCCGAGGGCATCTGCTGCATCCGCCTGCGGGGTGGCGGAGAGTTTCAGCAGATGGGTCACCATATGCTGCACCTGCTCCTTGGCGGCGCCGCCGGTGCCGACTACCGCCTGCTTGATCTGGGTGGCGGAGTATTCGCTCACCGGCAGATAGGCGTTGACCGCGGCGACAATGGCGCTGCCACGGGCCTGCCCCAGCTTCAGCGCCGAGTCGGCGTTGCGGGCCATAAAGACCCGCTCGATGGCAAACTCGGTGGGTTTGAACTGGGTGATGATCTCGCATACCCCGTCATAGACCTGCTTGAGGCGCTCCGGCAGCTCGCCGCAATCGGTGCGGATGCAGCCAGAGCCCAAGTATTCGGCCTTGCCGCCCACGACCCGGATAACCCCGTATCCGGTGATCCGCGAACCCGGATCGATGCCCAAAATAATGCTCATGGGTGTTGATTGCTCTAAACGCGAGTGATGGCCGCCAAGATAGCAAACTGTGGCCAGTTTGGCTGTATGTCCTGGGTCAAGCGGGCAAAGATTGGCCAGCCTGCGTCGGGCGTGGCTACCCCTTGAACAATTCTATGGTGTCGCCATCCTGCAGGCTGCCCGCGCCGCGCACCACCACCCGATCACCCTGCTTGAGGGCACCACTCACCGCCACCTGCTGGCTGTCGCCAAACAGCACGGTGACCGGCACCCGATTCACTTTGAGCGATTTGCCGCTTCGCGCCACCTGATAGACCACGCTGCCATCGGTGCCGAGCACCAGGGCGTCCCGGGGCAGCAGCATGCTCTGCTGATCCCCCAGTGGCAGGGCAACCCGTACCGGCGAGCCGATGATGAAGTTGCCCGCTTCCGGTTTGAGGCGCAGCTCGATGAGGCGCGACTTGGGATCGGCGCTGGCGGCTCGCTGGTAATAGACGCCGTGACCGCTCAGCTGCTCCCCCTCCACCCGCAGCCGGGTTTGCGGCGCCAGCTGCTGGGCCCAGAGAATGGGGGCCTGCAGGCGGATATCCGGCTGATCCGGGTTGACCAGCTCCAGCGCCTGCTCGCCCGCGTCCACATGCTCGCCGGGCTGGATGAAGTGGTTGTTCACCACCCCGTCGAACGGGGCATAGATGTGGCTGCGGCGCAGCTGTTCCTCAATCTGGTTCACCTGTATGACGGCCAGTCGCTCGGCCAGCGCGGCCTGCTCCACATCGTAGCTGGCCTTGTCGTACTGACTCTGGGAGGCGCTCTTTTGCTGGTGCAGTCGGGTGATCCGTTGGGATTCGGCGCGGGCGAAGCGCAAGTTGCTCTGCCATTTCGCCTGCTCGGCGCGAGCCTGCTCCAGCGAGAGGCGCAGTGCCGCACTGTCGAGGCGCAGCAGCTCGTCCCCTTTTTTGACCCGGCTGCCAAATTCGGCGATCCACTCCACCCGGCCGCTCACTTCGGCGCTGAGCGCCGCCTGCTGGCGACTCGCCACCGTGCCGCTGACCCAGATATTGGCGGCCGCATCCCCTTGGGTCACATCCGCCAGGGTCACCATCTTGCCCTGATCGGCCAATACCGGTAGCGCGTAGCCCGCTATCAGCGCCGCGCCAGCCAACATTCGGGTAATCATATGTGTCATCGATGAGCTCCTTGCTCAGGCCCGCTGGCGCAGGGGTTGTGGGATCGCCACCTGCTCCCCGAGACGCAGGAAGGCAGGTAACAGGATCAGGGTAAAGAGGGTACTGCAGCTCATGCCGCCGACAATGACGGTGGCGAGCCCGCGGTAAATTTCGCTCCCTTCGCTCGGGCTCAGCATCAGCGGCAGCATGCCGAAGATGCTGGTGAGGCTGGTCATGGCGATGGGGCGCATCCGGCTTTGCAGGGCATCGGCCACCGCCAGCTGGCGGTTCATGCCGTCCCGCTCGGCGGTGCGGGTTTGATGCACTAGCAGGATGGCGTTGTTGACCACCAGTCCCAGCAGAATGACAAAGCCGATGATGGTGAGCAGATCCATCGGCAGCGGCACCAGCAGCCCGCTCAGCTGCAGCGCCAGCATGCCGCCAACCGAGGCAAGGGGCAGGGTGAGCAGCACCAGCAGGGCATCCTTGAGGGAGGCAAACACTCCCCACAGCAGCACCAGCAGGATCACCACGGCGAACAGGAAGATGGTCCCCAGATTGTCGAGTGCCTGTTGCAGGCTGTCGGCGTTGCCGGCAATGCGCAGCTCGCCACCAGCGGGCAGCAGGGGGCGGATGGCGGCAAAACTGCGGTTTTTCAGGGTGTCGATCACCTGCTCCATGGTCATGCCCGCCGGAGGTGCTATCTGCAGGATGATGCTGCGCCGCCCATCGGCCCGGAAGATGCTGGCCGGGCCCATGTCGTGCTCCACCCGTAGCAGCTCGCCAAGGGGAACGATGCGCCCGGAGGGGGTGGCCAGCGGCACTGCCTTCAGTTCATCCGGATTGGCGGAGCTCTGCCCCATCAGCATGATGTCGAGCCGATCCTCGCCGTCGAAATACTCGCCAACCCGCAAGCCGTCGCCAAAGGTCTGGATGATGGTGGGCAAGGGCGTGCGATCCCAACCCACTTCGGCGAGACGCCGATCTTGCGGCACCAGTTTGAGCTCGGGGGCGGTGAGGTCGAGACTCGGCTCGGGCCGGATTTGTGCTCCCGGCAGGTCCTTGCTGAGGATCCCCATGCTGGCTCGGGCCGCCTGATAGAGCTCGGGCAGGTTGCCTCCCTGCAGCAGCAGGGAGACGCCGTTCTCGCTGTCAAAGCCGCCAAACAGCGACCCCTGACCGCCGAACACCCGGGTGTCGGGAATACCCACCAGCAGCTGTTTCATCAACAGGCTCTCCAGCTCCTTGATGCGGGTCTCGTCCTTGGGGCGCACGCCAATCTGGGCGCCCCCCGGGTAACGCAAGATGTAGTAGTTCTTGAGGGCAGGCTCTTTCTCCCCCTTCATATAGGGGGCGAGGCGGGCGATCAGGGTATCGATCACCTCTTCGCGCTGCGCCTTGAGGTTGACCCCGGGGGTGAAGTTCATCCAGACATCCACCGCATCCCGTTTCACGTCCGGCAGATAGTCCATCTTGGGCAGCAGCGCCCAGGTGGCCAGTGCCGGCAGACTCATCATCAGGGTAATGACCGCCCAGCGCTGGCGTGAGGTCGAGGTCCAGCGGATCACATGACGGGTAGTGCGCTGCCACAGCGACTCATAGGGATCGGTCAGCGTTTCACGCCCCATCCAGCGCGCCGCCACAGCGGGCAGCACGGTGACGGCGACCAGCATGGAGACTGTCACGGCGCAGGCGATGGTCAGCGCCAGATCGGCAAACAGTTGCCCTTCCACATCGTTGAGCAGCAGCACCGGCAGGAAGATGGCGACCGTGGTGAGGGTGGAAGCGACCAGCGCCGTCCACACCTGACGGGTGCCTTCGAGCGCCGCCTCCGCCTTGTTCAAATCCCCCCGCTCATGGCGCCGGTAGATGCTCTCCAGCACCACGATGGCGGCATCGAGCACCATGCCGACGGCAAAGGCGATGCCCGCCAGTGAGATGATGTTGAGGGTGCGATCCATCACCTTGAGCAGGCAGAAGGTGAGCATGATGCTGATGGGGATGGCGAGGGCAATCATCAGGGTCGCCTTGAGCTGGCGCAGGAAGAGCCAGAGGATGGCACAGGAGAGCAGCACCCCGAGCCCCAGGTTGGCAGTGACCATGCTGACGGCGCGATTGATGTAGAGGGAGGCATCGAACGACTGCTCCATGTGCAGCCCGACCGGCTCCAGCACCTCGCGGTTGAGCTCGTTCACCCGGGCCTTGATCGCCTCAAGGGATGCCAGGGCATTGGCACCGCTCTCCTTGAAGATCTGGGCGGCGATGGCGGTATTGCCGTTCTGGATCCGCAGCACCGGGCTCTCTTCCCTGGCCACCCTTACCTCTGCTACATCCCGCAGATAGATGGGCAGGCCATCGCGCCAGTCCACCACCTTGTCCCCCAGCGTCTCGACATCATAGCGACCGGCGAAGCGCAGCTTGTACTCCCAGCGACCGATGTCGAGGGTACCGGCCGACACGTCCCAGCCGGTGGTGGCGCGGCTGGCCAGCACCGGGATCTCCACCCCCAGCTCGGCGGCGCGATAGGGGTCGAAGCGGATCTGGATCTGGCGCTCGTTGATCCCCTCGACCGCGATCGTCGAGACCCCTTCGATGCGCTCCAGCTCGGGTTTGACCCGCGCCTCGATCAACGCCTGATGATCATCGATCACCCCTTTGGCGCCGGGCAGCTGCTGGATGAAGAAGAAGGTGAGGGTATCGTTGCTGCTGTAGTTGTTGACGTAGGGGCCGCCGATCTTGTCCGGCAATCCCGAGACCCGGTTCAGCCGCGAGATCACATCGAGTTGGGCCCGTTGCATGTCGGTGCCGAGGGCAAACTCCATGTCGATTTCGGTAAAGCCGGGATAACTCTCGCTGGTGAGGCTCTTGAGCCCCTGAATCCCCTGCATCTCCTGCTCGATGGGGTCGGTGATCTCCGACTCCATCTCTTGGGGCGAGGCTGAACGCCAGCTCACCGAGATGTTGAGGTGTGGGCGGTCGATGTCGGGGAACAGCTGGATCGGCAGTCCCCGGATGCTGAGCAGGCCCAGCAGGAAAATCAGCACGATCGAGACCGCCACCCAGATGGGGCGTTCGATCGCCGTTTTGGCGAGGTTCATTCACTCTTCCTGAGTTGTTGTTATCGGCCATTCCGCTGGCCTTGCTTCCAAAGCCCCTGCAAAGGGACTCAAGCATTTAACTGGAATTCTCCCAGATTGTAAATGCATGGTTAACAAACAAAAAAACCGGCCACGAGGGCCGGTTTGGTACAGGTTTGCCAGGGGATCAGGCGGCGTGCTCGACCTTGTTTGGCTGCTTGCTTGGTTGCTGGGAGAAGCCTTCCAGCTCGCCTGGGGCGAAGTTGTCTACCTGAATGGCTTCGTAGCGCAGGGCATCGGCGGCCAGCAGTTTGTCCGCTTCGTCCTTGCTCAAGATGGAACCGGCCAGTGCGGCGGCAACCAGCTCCGGCAGCGCCAGTTTGCGGGGCAGTTTGCCCTCTTTCTGGGCCTGCACCAGCTTCTTCTCGTAGGGCTGCACGGCGACCATGGCCTGGAAGGCGCGCTCCATCAGGCCGACCGGATCCGCCTCGTCCTTGCCCACGTAGCAGAGGGCGGTCAGACGGTCGCGGAACTCGCCCGGCTTCATCATGGCCAGACAGATGGCGTGGCAACGATCGTCGGCCGGCATTTTGTAACCGACGCCGAACGGGAACACCACGCGCTTGAGTACGGCACCCACAACCTTGTTCGGGAAGTTCTGGAAGAAGCCCTCGAACGCCTTGCCAATCAGGTAGAGGTTGCGCTCCACCGCGTACTGCACGAACGGCAGATCGGAGACCATGCGGCCCTGATCCTCGTAGTGCTTGAGGGTTGCGGAGGCCAGGTAGAGGTGGCTCAGCACGTCACCCAGACGGGCGGAGATCATCTCCTTGCGCTTGAGATCGCCACCCAGCATCAGCATGGAGACGTCGGCGCACAGGGCCAGCCCTTTACTCATACGGGAGAGCTGTTTGTAGTAGCGGGCGGTTTCACCTGCCACCGGCGCACTGTTGAACTGGCCCAGGGTCAGCCCCTGGAACAGGGAGCCGAAGAAGTTGCCAGCGCCAAAGGCGATGTGCTTCATCAGCAAGGCGTCAAACTTCTCGAGACCGCGTTCCACGTCGGTGTCAGCCGCTGCTTCCAGCTCGGCAAACACGTACGGGTGGCAGCGTGTAGCACCTTGCCCGAAGATCATCAGGTTGCGGGTCAGGATGTTGGCCCCTTCCACCGTGATGGCCACCGGAATACCCATGTAGGCGTAGCCGGTGTAGTTTTTCGGGCCCAGCTGGATGGCGCGACCGGCGTGGATATCCATGGAGTCATCCATGATCTGGCGCGCCATTTCGGTCATGTGGTACTTGGAGATGGCGGTGACGATGGCCGGTGCCTGACCCAAGTCCAAGGAACCGGCGGTCATGCGACGGGCCCCTTCCAGCTGATAGGTGAGGCCGCCGATACGAGCCAGCGCTTCCTGCACCCCTTCAAACTTGCCGATGGACATGCCGAACTGTTTGCGCACGTAGGAGTAAGCGCCCACAGTGCGGCTCGCCATGTGACCACAGGCGGTGCCCAGTGCAGGCAGCGAGATGCCGCGACCGGCGGAGAGGCACTCCACCAGCATGCGCCAGCCGCGACCGGCGTAATCCGGGCCGCCAATGATCCAGTCGAGCGGAATGAACACATCCTTGCCGAAGGTCGGGCCGTTCAGGAACGCCAGACCCATGGGGTAGTGGCGATCGCCAACGCGCACGCCCGGGTGGCTGGTTGGGATTAGCGCGCAGGTGATGCCCAGCTCTTCCTTGTCACCCAACAGTTTTTCCGGGTCATAGAGTTTGAACGCCAGCCCCAGCACGGTGGCGCGGGGGGCCAGGGTGATGTAGCGCTTGTTCCAGTTGAGGCGAATACCCAGCACCTCTTCACCCTTGTGCATCCCTTTACAGATGATCCCCTTGTCAGGAATGGCACCCGCATCGGAGCCAGCCTCCGGCCCGGTCAGGGCGAAGCAGGGCACTTCCTTGCCGTTGGCCAGCCCCGGTAGCCAGAAATCTTTCTGGGCCTGGGTGCCGTAGTGCATCAGCAGCTCACCCGGGCCGAGGGAGTTCGGCACCATGACGGTGACCGCCACGCTCAGGCTCTTGGTGGCGATGCGGGTAACGATGGTGGAGTTGGCAATCGCCGAGAACTCGCGGCCGCCATAGGATTTCGGGATGATCAGGGAGAAGAAGCCTTCCTTCTTCAGATAGTCCCACACCGGCTCCGGCAGGTCTTTGGTTTCGTTGACGATCTTGAAGTCATCAACCATGGCGAGCAGGGTTTCGACCTGATTGTCGATAAAGGCCTGCTCCTCTGTGGTCAGCTCGGCCTTGCCGTAGCCGTGCAGTTTTTTCCAGTCGGGGTTGCCGCGAAACAACTCGCCATCCCACCAGACGGAGCCGGCTTCCATGGCCTCCCGCTCGGTAGCTGACAAGGGCGGCAGTATCTTTTTGAAGATGCCGAACACCGGACGGGTTACCACCTTTTTACGGATGGATGGTACGCCGAGCACAACGGCTATCGCCAGCACCAGCAGGACAAGCAATGTGATCATACCGAAGTTCCTTCTATTTCACTGTTTCCGTTGATTTATTGTTGGTTGTTACACGGCCAGGGAGAGCCTGGTCGACTCCACTGGTGCCCCGACTCCGGACGCCAGATAAGGAATAACGTTGCGAACCAGCCCTTCCACATCGAGCTGCTGGCCAAAATCGGCCAGGGCGATGTCGCGCAGGGCATCGGCAGAGGCCATGGTGAAGACGACGGTGCCCAGGGTGAAGTGCAGGCGCCAGAAGAGATCCGCTGGCGAGAGGGCCGGGTTGGCCTTGGAGATCGCCTGGGTGATCCGCTGTAAAATGGGGCCATAGTGGGCAGTGATAAAGCGGCGCAGGTGGCCCTGGCTGTCGATATAGCCGCGCCCCAGCAACTGCATGAAGATGGCCGGGCCGTTGGCCCGCACCGCCGATAGCTTCATCAGCGGCTCGACAAAACTTTCAAACAGTTGCAGCAGGGTCAGCTGCTCCTGCTCCATCAGTACCCGCAGGCGGGCATCGAGATCGGGCATAAACAGGATCAGGTAACGGTCGAGTACTGCCTGGATCAGCTCCTTCTTGGAGCCGAAGTGATAGTTCACGGAAGCCAGATTGACGTCGGCTTCACTGGTGATCAGACGCAAAGAGGTATCGGCGAATCCCCGCTCGGCAAACAGCACTTCAGCGGCGTCGAGAATACGGTTTTTGGTATCGATTTTACTCACTGGACACCTCACTTAAACGAATGTTTAAAAAGTACGTTTCATAACGTGAAGTGTCAAGAGAATGTGAATGAGTGTTAGCGGAATGTTTTTCGATGAAAAAAGCAAAGTGGGCGGAACTTAGTCAAAAAGCAGGACTCTATATCTATGCCACTGCAATTAAACATTAAGTCTCGCCCAACCTGCACCATGCTAGTTGGGCCTTTTTTTGCGCGTTTGTTACCAGTTTGCGGCTTGCAGGCAAAAAAAACCGCCGCAGGGCGCGACGGTGGGGAAAGTGAGTTCGCGTCATCCTGACGGCAAACTGTCGATGCGAGTTCAGGCATGTATCGACGGGGGCAGTATGCCAGCCAAAGCCACTCAGACTATGTCAGCTTCGCGGTATTTTGTGACAAAGTGTGGCAAGCACTGGCGTGGCCCAAGCTGCCGCTCTTTGCTATGCTGCCCTTTCAAAATATGAGGGGAGAGAAGATGAAGTACCCGGTCGATACCCACACTCACACCATTGCCAGCACCCATGCCTACAGCACCATCCACGACTATCTGCCGATAGCCAGGGCCAAGGGGATCAAGCTGTTTGCCACCACGGATCACGGGCCCGAGATGGCCGATGCCCCTCATGTCTGGCATTTCGCCAACTTGCCGATATTGCCAAGGGTGGTGGATGGGGTAGGGATCCTGCGGGGTATCGAGGCCAACATCAAAAACCTCGACGGGGAGATCGATTTTCCCGAGCGCTATGAGTCGCGCCTCGACATGATCATGGCGGGTTTTCATGAGCAGGTATTCCCTCCCTGCGATCAGGCAACCCATACCCAGGCGATGATCAACGCCATCAAGAGCGGCCGGGTCGATATGATCAGCCACCCGGGCAACCCCTCATTTCCCATCGACATTCAGGCGGTGGTCAAGGCGGCGGCGGACTATCGGGTGGCGCTGGAGATCAACAACTCCTCCTTCATTCACTCGCGCCCGGGTAGCGAAGGCAACTGCCGTGCCATCGTTGAAGTCGCGCGAGATCTGGGGGCCTATCTCACCTTCGGCTCCGATTCCCACGTGGCATTTACTCTTGGCGATTTTGACCATTGCCACCGTCTGGTGACCGAAGCGGGCTTCCCGCAAGAGCGGATCCTGGTGCGCTCCCCCCGCGCCCTGCTCGAATTTCTCGAAAGCCGCGGCCGTGCCCATATCCCCGAGTTTGTCGATCTGTAAATCGGGCGCTAACACCATGAGCCAACTCATAAAATCGAGCTGGCTCAATTGACTTGCCGGTCATTTTTTATGAATGTGGAGAGTAACAAGCCGGTATAGCTCAGTTGGTAGAGCAGCGCATTCGTAATGCGAAGGTCAGGAGTTCGATTCCCCTTATCGGCACCAGATCGTGAGGGCAGGTTTCATTTGTGAAACCTGCCCTTTTTACATGGCTTTTGCCAAGGCTCGCTCCACATAGAGATAGCCAATCCCCATCACCTGCTGGGCGCGGCTGAGCTGGCCGAAACGGATATGGGTGGCGTTGACCGCATCGCTGCAGTCGAACGGGTTGGCGCCGGTCTGACTGACGAGCGTTTGCAGCCAGGTTTCACCAAAGTGGCAGCTGCGGCCATAGAGCCAGATGCGGTTGATGTTGAGGATATTGAGGAAGTTGTAGAGGCTCAGGCCAATGGCGCGGGCCCCTTCGTCCACCAGGGCGCGGATCATGGCATCCCCCTGATGGTAGAGCGTGAGCAGTTGGGCGGTATCCAGCTCTACACCAGTCTGCGCTGGGTTGTCGGCACTGGCTTGTTGTTTGAGAAAGACCCGGGCCCGTTTCTTGATGGCAAACAGCGAGGCGACTGTCTCCAGGCAGCCATAGCGGCCGCATGCACAGGCGCTGCCGTCCGGATTGATGATGGTGTGGCCTATCTGGCCGCTGCCAAACAGGGCGCCCCGGTAGATCTGGTCGTTGATGATAAAGGCCGAGCCGATACCGTAATCGACGTTGATGACGCAAAAATCCCCGTTCCCTTCCCGGTCCTGCCACTTCTGGGACAGCGCCAGCATGATGCAGTCGTTATCCACCATCACCTCGCAACCCAGCCGCTCCTCCAGCAGGTACTTGAGCTCGACCGGTGCGTGCCAGGGTGCTTGCGGCATGGTTTGTGATACCCCGGTCGCCGGGTTGACCTGACCGTGTACCGCCAAGGCCAGCCGGATCGCCAGTCCCTTGTGGCGGCGCTTGTGCTGGTAGTAGTGCGCTTCAATCAGGTGCAGCAGCTCATCGGGGGTTTGTGGGGCAATCTTCTGGTCGCTGAACTCATCCAGCGGGGTGATCAGGTTATCCACCAGGATGCTCTCCAGATGGGTGGGGCTGATATTGAGGCAAAGAATGGCCCCCTGGCCGCTGGCAATGCGGTAGCTGCCGCCATTGATGCCGCGCTGGGAGAGGTTCTGATCGCTGTGGCTGATGGCGCCATCGGCCACCAACTCGTCAAGGATCTTGCTGACCGCCGGAATGGAGAGCTCGCAGTGGCGCGCCAGGGTGGACTTGCTCGCCTCTTTTAACTGATAGAGCAGGGCAAGCAGCACCTGCTTGTTGTGGTGGCGGACCTTCTGGTTGTTCAACCCTATGCTCATCGCTTCACTAAACTCCGCTTACTGTATTGCGTGATCTTTCAGCAATTAATGCAGGTTTAACCATTCTAATCTGGTCTCACTGAAAACTTTACTAACAAATGTTGAGTGAGGCGAGATTAATGAGAGCTGATGTCAAGGTCTGGGTAGAGACCATCTCACTGCCGACCTACGAGGTAGGCGCCGAAGATACCAACCCCATGTTTCTCGAGAAGCGGGTCTATCAGGGCTCCTCGGGGGCTGTCTATCCCTATGGGGTGATCGACACCCTCACCGGCCAGAAGCAGATGAAGTCCTATCAGGCGGTTTGGCTGGAGAACGACTTTATCAAGGTGATGCTGCTGCCGGAGCTGGGGGGGCGTATCCACCGTGCCTACGACAAGGTGATGAATCGCGACTTCGTCTATTACAACGAGGTGATCAAACCGGCGCTGGTGGGGCTGGTGGGGCCCTGGATTTCCGGCGGCATCGAGTTCAACTGGCCGCAGCACCACAGACCCACCACTTTCATGCCGGTGGACTTCACCATTACGGAGCGGGAGGGCGGCGCCAAGACCGTCTGGCTCGGCGAGGTGGAGCCGATGCGCGGTCTGCAGGTGATGGCGGGGTTTACCCTCTATCCCGACAAGGCGCTCATCGAGATCACTGGCAAGGTGTTCAACGGCAACGACACGCCGCGCCACTTCCTCTGGTGGTCCAACCCGGCGGTGAAAGGGGGCGATGCCCACCAGAGCGTCTTCCCGCCCGATGTGACCGCCGTCTATGACCACGGCAAGCGCGACGTCAGTGCCTTCCCCATCGCCCGCGGCACCTACTACAAGGTGGACTACTCCGCCGGGGTCGATATCTCCCGTTACCGCAATATTCCGGTACCCACCTCCTATATGGCGGACAAGTCTGACTACGACTTCGTCGGTGCCTACTGCCATGACGAGCAGGGCGGCCTGTTGCACGTGGCGGATCACCACGTTTCACCGGGCAAGAAGCAGTGGAGCTGGGGTAACTGCGATTTTGGTCTGGCCTGGGATCGCAACCTGACCGATGACAACGGCCCCTACATCGAGCTGATGACCGGGGTATATACCGACAACCAGCCTGACTTTACCTGGCTGGATGCGGGGGAGGAGAAGGTATTTGTGCAGAACTTCCTGCCCTACAACACCCTCGGTACCCTGCAAAACGCCAACACCCGCGCCGCCATCAAGCTGGAGCGCAGCGATGACGGCCTCGTCTGCGGGGTCTATGCGGTGGCGCCAATTCGCGGGGCCAGTTTCGAGGTAAGCGACGAGGGCGGAGTACTGTTTACGCAGCCTCTGGATCTGCAGCCGGGTCAGGCCTGGCTTGATTCGCAGGCCATCACCAGCGAGGGACGCTTGCAGGTACGCCTGCTGGATGAGCAGGGCCAGCCGATCCTGAGCTATCTCGAGCATCAGCCCGCAGGCGAAGCCCTGCCGGATCCGGCCACGGCGCCGGAGCCCGCCGTCAATCTCGACTCGGTCGACGAGCTCTACTTCATCGGCCAGCATCTTGAGCAGTATCTGCATGCCAGCCGTTCACCCTTTGATTACTACCAGCGGGCACTGGAGCTGGATGGCGGCGACTATCGCTGCAACCTGGCATTGGCAACCCTGGAGTACAACCGCGCCAACTATGAGCAGGCGCTGGCCTACGTCAATCAGGCGCTGACCCGCGCCCATCGCCTCAACAAGAACCCCCAGTGTGGCAAGGCGAGCTTGCTGCGCGGCCACATCGAGGAACGTTTGGGGCAGTTCGATGCCGCCTTCGATGACTTCTACAAGGCGACCTGGAGCGGTAACTGCCGCGACAGCGGCTTCTTCGGGCTGGCCCGCATCGCCATGGTGCGCCGGGATCCCGCGCAGGCACTGCAATTTGTCGAGAAGAGTCTTGCCGTCAACGGCACCCACTACGGCGCTGTCGCCCTCAAAGGGTTGGCGCTGCTGGAGTCTGGTGAGCAGGAGGCGGCCATCGCCTATATCGACGAGCAGCGCGTTCGTTATCCACTTCACTATCAACTGGCCTTCCTGCGCTGGCTGGCAAGCGACAAGCCGACCGATCTCGAGGCGCTGCGCACCCTGTGCAACGGGCGCGGGGTGAATCTCTGCTTCCTGGCAAGCGATCTGCTGGCGCTGGGACGCCCCGAGCTGGCGCAGAAACTGCTCTCAACACTGCAGGTGGAGGAGACCCTGCCGCTGCTGTTCCAGGCTGCATTGTTGCCGGAAGGTGAGGCGCAGGATGCCCTGTTGCAACGGGCCGAGCAGGCGTTTGGCCGCAAGGTGCGCTTCCCCAATACCCTTGGCGAAGTGGCCATGCTGGCGCAACTGCCCCATAGCTGGTTTGCCAGCTATCTGCTGGGCTGCTTCCACTACAGCAAGCGTAGCTACCCACAAGCCATTGCCCTGTGGCAGCAGGTGTGCGAGCAGGCGCCCGGGTTTGCCCCGGCATGGCGCAACCTTGGCATCTATCACTTCAACAAGAGCGACGATCCGGTGGCGGCCGAGCAGTGTCTGAGCCGGGCCTTTTCCCTCAAGCCGGATGATGCCCGTTTGCTGTTTGAACTGGATCAGCTGCACAAGCGCTGCGCCATGGCGCCAAGCGAGCGGTTGGCGCTGCTGGAGGCGCATCGTGAGGTGGTCCTCAAGCGCGACGACCTGACCGCTGAACTGCTCAGTCTCTATCACATCACCGGCCAGCTGGAGGCGGCGGCAGAGATCTTGCGGCTGCGCGAATTCCACCCCTGGGAGGGGGGCGAGGGTAAGGTGACCGGTCAGTACCTCATCAATCAGCAACGCCGGGCGTTGGCGTTGATGATTCAGGGACGCCACGAGCAGGCTATTCCGTTGCTGCAACAGGCGTTGCACTACCCCCTCAATCTGGGGGAGGGACGTCTGGTTGGGCAGACCGACAACGATATCCATTACCTGTTGGCGCTCTGCCATCTGGCCTGTGATAACCAGAGTCTGGCGGCCCAGTGCCTGCAACTGGCCTGTCTGGGTCAGGGGTCGCTGGGGGCCAGCCGCTACTACAACGATCAGCCGGTGGATTATCTCTTCTACCAGGGTATGGCGCTGGCACGTCTTGGTCGGGTTGCTGAGGCGCAGCGTCTCTTTGAAGGGATGGTCGGCTGGGCCGAGCAGGCGATGGGCGAGTCGGTCGAGGCGGACTTCTTCGCCGTCTCACTGCCCGACCTCATCGTGCTGGATGACGACCCGCAACACAAACATCGCCAGCACTGTCTGCTGGTCAGGGCGCTCGGTCTGTTGGGGCTGGGTCAGCGGGATGGTTGTGAACAGACCTTGCGAGAGCTGCTCACCCTTAACCCGGCTCACGACAAGGGGCACCTCTTTGCCCTGATCTGCCGCGAGCTGTCACTCCACTCATAACTCTCATAACAAAAACCGGCGCCCCGCCACGGTGAGGGGCGCCACTGCACCCTACAATCGACAAGATAGAAAGGATGAGTCATGGAACGCACGAAAAATCAATTGGATACGAATGGGCTCAATATGAGCTACATCTGGATGATCTGTTTGGTGGCCGCCTGCGGTGGCCTGCTGTTTGGTTATGACTGGGTCGTGATTGGCGGGGCCAAGCCCTTCTATGAGGCCTATTTCGCCATCACGGATCCGGCCCAGTCCGGCTGGGCCATGAGCTCGGCGCTGGTGGGGTGCGTGCTGGGGGCCGCCATCTCCGGCTGGTCAGCCGACCGCTTCGGTCGCAAGAAGCCGCTGATCCTGGCCGCCATCCTCTTCACCATCTCGGCGTGGGGCACGGCTGCGGCCAGCAACTTCGATCTGTTTGTGGTTTATCGCATCATCGGCGGGATCGGCATCGGTCTGGCCTCTGCGCTCTCGCCCATGTACATCGCCGAGATCAGCCCGGCCAACAAGCGCGGCAAGTTCGTGGCCATCAACCAGCTCACCATTGTCATCGGTGTGCTGGCGGCTCAGCTGGTGAACCTGATGATCGCCGATCCGGTCGCGAGCAACGCCACTCAGGCCGATATTCTGGCGACCTGGAACGGCCAGTCCGGCTGGCGCTGGATGTTCGGTGCCGAGCTGGTACCTGCGCTGGCGTTTCTAGTGTTGATGTTCTTCGTGCCGGAGTCACCGCGCTGGTTGGCCAAAGATGGTCAGTATGAGAAAGCCTCCCGCATGCTCGGCAAGATTGGCGGGGATGCTTATGCCAAGCAGACCCTGGCCGATATCCGCCAGACTCTGGTGGGTGAGACCCACAAGGTGTCGCTGGCGGAGCTGGGCAAACCCTCGGTGCGGCCGATCCTCATCATCGGGATTGTGCTGGCGGTGTTCCAGCAGTGGTGCGGCATCAACGTCATCTTCAACTATGCGCAGGAGATCTTTGCCTCCGCCGGGTTTGACATCAACAGCACCCTCAAATCCATCGTCGCCACCGGTCTTATCAACTTGCTGTTTACCCTGATCGCGCTGCCCATGGTAGACAAGATTGGCCGCCGCAAGTTGATGCTGATTGGCTCGGCGGGACTGACCATTATCTACGGCATGATGGCGGCGGCCTACGCCACAGGCGTACTGGGGCTGCCGGTTTTGCTGCTGGTATTGGCGGCCATCGCCATCTATGCCTTGACCCTGGCGCCGGTCACCTGGGTGCTGCTCTCGGAGATCTTCCCGAATCGGGTGCGTGGGCTGGCGATGTCGGCCGGTACGCTGGCGCTCTGGATCGCCTGCTTCGTGCTGACCTACACCTTCCCGCTGCTCAATGCCGGGTTGGGGGCTGCGGGCAGCTTCCTGCTCTATGGCCTTATCTGTTTTGCCGGTCTCATCTTTATCTATCGCAAGGTGCCCGAGACCAAAGGGGTGACGCTGGAGGCACTGGAAGCCCAACTGGCCCAGGGCAAGGTCGAACTGACGCCGACCAAGGCGAGCGCCTCGGCATGACGGTTTACACATTAAATAACCCGCATCTTCGGATGCGGGTCTCTGCACAAGGGGCCTGCCTGCTGGGGCTGGAGGATGACAAAGGGCGCCCGCTGTTGCGCGACACTGACCCGGCGCAGCCCTGGCATCCCGGCCAGAGCGCGCTGTTTCCCATGTTGCCGCTGGCCAACCGGGTCGCAGGCAACCTGTTCGAGCTGTGGGGAGAGGAGTGTGTGTTGCCCGCGAGCGAGCTCGATCCCGACTTCTTTTTGCATGGGGATGGCTGGCTACAGCCATGGCAACCGGTGGTGTTGACCGACAGCTCGGTGACTTTGCAGCTCAACAGCCAGAATGGTCCCTTTCACTATCTGGCGGAGATCGACTATCGGCTGCAGGGGGCGAGCCTGGTGGCGCGGATCAGCCTGACCCATCTTGGGGAGAGCCCCTGTCTCTACGGCGCCGGTTTCCACCCCTTCTTCTGGCGCGACTCGTGGACTCGCATCCGTTTTCTGGCGAGCGGCGTCTGGCAAGAGGGGCCGGATCATCTGCCGATCGACTGGTCGAGCAGGCTGGCACCCCACCTCGACTTTCGTCAGTGGGCTCGCCCGCAAGGGTGGCTCAACCACTGTTATAGCGGCTGGCGCGGTCAGGCCGAGCTTGACCATCCTGCCCGCCAGCAGCGGCTTCTGGTTTCAAGCGAGTGCGACTTCCTGATGCTCTACCAGCCAGATGAGGGGAGTGGCTTCGTCTGTCTGGAGCCCCAGAGTCACGCCGCCAATGCCCACCACCTGGCCGGTCACCCCGGTTTGCGGCTACTCGCCAGAGGTGACCGCATGAGTATCGGTATGACCCTGACAGTGGCGTCCGGGGGCTGATAATGATCTGGCTTGTGGTATTGGTGAACGCAATGAGCCACCCGTCGGGTGGCTCTTTTTATTGCGGATTATCCTGCGTGTTACCTGATCTCCGGTCAGGCTATCTCCATCTCTGGCTGTGGTGTCGAGGTGTGTTGGCTGGTCAGCTTGTCGATGCGCACCGCAGCTACCTTGAACTCGGGGATTTTGGCGTGAGGGTCGGTGGCATTGATGGTGAGCCGGTTGGCCGGGGCTTCGGCAAAGTGGAACGGGATAAAGACCACGCCCGGTTGCATCCGCTTGGTGACGAAGGCGGGCAGCTCGATATGGCCGCGGCGGCTGGTGACCTTCACCCGCTCACTGTTGCTGATCCCCAACCGCTGGGCGTCCGCCACGCTCATCATCACCCGCGGCCCGGCCAGCTTGTCGAGCCCCTTGGTCTTGCGGGTCATGGTGCCGGTGTGGAACTGCTCCAGCAGGCGGCCGGTAGTGAGCACGATGGGATAGGTCTCATCGGGCAGTTCGGCGGCATAGCGGAACGGGGTGGCGACCATCTCCCCCTTGCCACGGGTGAACTGCTTGCCGTGGAGCAGGCGAGTGCCTTCGGGCGCCGCGTCGTTGCAGGGCCATTGTAGCCCTTGTACACCTTGTACACCCACCTTATCCCACTGGATGCCGGCGTATTGCGGGGTGACTTGGCAGATCTCGGCGGTGATCTCCTGGGCGTTCTGATAGCGCCAGTCGCCGTCCATTGCATTGGCAATCTGCTGGATGATCCACCAATCCTCCCGTGCTTCCCCCGGCGCCTTGAGGGCGGGGGTGATGCGCTGTACCCGCCGCTCGGTATTGGTGAAGTGGCCGCTCTTCTCGGCAAAGGAGCAGGAGGGGAGCACCACGTCGGCGAGCTGTGCGGTTTCCGAGAGGAAGATATCCTGCACCACCAGAAACTCCAGCTGCTTGAGCCCCTCGATGACGTGATGCTGATCCGGATCGCTCAGCACCGGGTTTTCACCCATCACATAGAGCCCCTTAATGCTGCCCGCACAGGCGGCATCTATGGTCTCGGTAAGGGGGAGGCCGGGTGTGCGCGGCAAGTCTGGCTGCTGCCAGGCTGCTGCGAAGCGGGCATGTACCTCTGGGTTGGCCACCTTCTGATAGCCGGGGAGGCAGTTGGGCTGCGCCCCCATGTCACAGGCGCCCTGCACGTTGGATTGGCCCCGCAGCGGGTTGATGCCGCCCCCTTCGATGCCGATGTTGCCGCACAGCAGTTGCAGGTTGGCGATGGCGCGTACGTTGTCGTGGCCGGTGGTGTGCTGGGTGATCCCCATGGAGTAGTAGATGGCGGTGCGTTCGGCGGTGCCGATGAGGCGAGCAAGCGCGATCACCTGCTCGGCCGGTACGCCGGTGACGAGGGCCACCTTGTCCGGCGCATAGGCGGGGGAGAGCACCTCCGCTTGCAGCGCTTCGAACCCTTCTACTCGTGCGGCGATATAGGCCTTGTCGTGCCAGTTGTTCTGGATGATCTGCTGCATCAGGCCGTTGAGCAGCATCACGTCGGTGCTGGGGCGATGGGCCAGATAGAGGCTGGCATAGTCCGCCATCTCGATCCGTTTCGGATCGGCCACCACCAGCCGCGCCTTGCCCGCGGTGATGGCCCGCTTGATATGGGAGCCGATGATGGGGTGAGCCGCCGAGGTGTCGAGCCGATGATAAAGATAAGATCCGAGTGGTCGATGCTCGGGATGTCGTTGGTCATGGCGCCGCTGCCGAGCGACGCCTCCAGCCCGGTGACGGTGGAGGCGTGGCAGAGCCGTGCGCAGTGATCCACGTTGTTGGTGCCCAGCTCCCGGCGCATGAACTTCTGGAACAGGTAGTTCTCTTCGTTGGTTGTTTTGGCCGATGAGAAACCTGCCAGCGCATCGCTGCCATAGCGCTGGCGCAGGGCGGTGAAACGCTCGGCCACCAGCGCAATGGCCTCTTGCCAGCTGGCTGGCACCAGCTTGCCATTTTTACGGACAAGCGGGGTGGTGAGGCGCTCCTCGCTCTGGATAAAGTCAAAACCAAAGCGCCCCTTGACGCAGAGCAGCCCCTGATTGACCGGTGAGTTGCGATTTCCCTCCACATAGCGGATGCGGTTGTGCGCCTCATCGACATAGAGGGTGACGCCGCAGCCGACCCCGCAGTAAGTACAGATGGTATTGATCGGCGTTAGCAGCTCGGTGCGCCCCTGCGACTTGTCGCGGGCATCCACCAGGGCGCCGGTGGGGCAGACCTGTACGCAGGCGCCGCACTGCACGCAGTGGGAGTCGCCCATCGAGAGCCCCGTGTCGAACTGCGGGCGGTTCGAGAGGGTGCCATCGCTGTTTTTGGCAAAGCGCAGCACCCCTTGTACCGCCTGTTCGCCACAGGTCTGCACGCACTGGCCGCAGCCGATGCAGCGGTTGGCATCGAACACGATAAATTCGCTGCTGTTATCCACTGCAAACTTCTGGCACTGGCTGGTATCGAGAGCGCTCTGCTCGACCTTGTATTCGGTGGCGTAGTCGCGCAGTGCACAATCGGTGTTGGCCTGACAGCCGCACTCGAGGCAGCGGCTGGCTTCGCTGCGGGCATCGGCATCACTCAACCCGCGCTCCACCTCGGCAAAGCTGCCCTCGCGATCCTGCTCTGCCAGATGGGGCATGATGGTGCGGGCGACTTTTTTCAGGTGAGCAAACTGGGCGGGATCAACCTGTTTGAGTATGGGAGCCTTGCAGGCGTTGAAGGGGCGAACCGGATCGACCATGTCACCGTGGAGGAACTGATCGATGGCCAGCGCGGCCTTGCGGCCATCGGCGACCGCCTCGATGGCGGTGGCGGGCCCGCGGCGCAGATCGCCGATGGCGAACAGGTTGCCGTGGCCGCTGTGCATGGTCTCGGGGTGGGACTCCAGCGTCTGCCAGCGGGTGAAGGGGAGGGTGAGGGGCTCCCCTTCCATAAAGCTGAGATCCGGCTGCTGCGACACCGCCGCAATCACGGTATCAAACTCTTCAATGAGGTACTCGCCGGTGGGCTCCGGGCGGCGACGGCCGGAGGCGTCCGACTCGCCGAGGGCCATCTTCTCGAGGCGCACCTGACAGACGCGACCACGACTGTCCGGCAGATTCTCCACCGGATTGGTCAGCATCATGAAGTGCACCCCTTCCTGCTTCGCCTCGTCGATCTCATATGCCTCGGCGGGCATCTCGGCGCGGGTGCGGCGATAGATAAGGGTGGTCTCGGCGCCGAGGCGTACCGCCGTGCGGGCGCAGTCGATAGCGGTATTACCACCCCCGATCACCGCGACTTTCTTGCCGGTGGTGAGCCGCTTGGCCAGCATCCGATCCTTGAGGTAATCGACCCCGAGATAGCAACCGGCCAGTGTGCTGCCGGGGTAATCCATCGGCACCGCCTTGGAAGCGCCAACCGCCAGACAGACCGCATCATAGTCGCGGCACAGTGCCGAGAGGGTGATCTGGTGGCCCAGTCGCTGCCTGGTGTGGATCCGCATGCCGCTTTGGCACATCAGTGCTATCTCCTGATCGAGGATCGCCTTGGGCAGCCGGTATTCGGGGATGCCGTAGCGCAGCCAGCCACCCGTTTCGGGCATCGCCTCGAACAGATCGACCTCGAACCCCTCGTAACCCAGATAGTAACCACAAGGCTCTGTCCCAAT